>JAYUIP010000735.1:0-13458 GCA_043765945.1 Arcicella sp. | reverse complement strand
TCAAAGTTTTATCAGAGAAAATAACTTGACAGATAAAATTGTATTAATTGGTATGCTTACGGGCAAAGACAAATTAGCCGCACTTGCCGACGCTGATGTTTTTGTACTTCCTTCCCATTCGGAAGGGTTTTCAATTGCTACTTTGGAAGCATTAATTTCAGGAGTACCTTCACTTTTGTCAGATAGAGTCGGATTTGGAGAAGCAATAAGAGAAACAAATGCCGCCCATTTGGTTGAATTGAATGTAAACAGCATCGTGGATGGATTAAATAAAATGCTTGATGATAAAGATTATTGTCAAAAACTGTCACAGAATGGCGTGCAGTTGGTGAAAAACAGATACGATATTGAATTGATAGGGAAGCAATTATTTAATGAGTTTGAGGAAATTGTTAAAAAATAATAAATTTTAGATGCAGGATATTTCAGTTATAATTTTAACCTTTAATGAAGAAAAACACATTGCCCGATGTATAAAATCGTTATCTACTTTCACAGATAAAGTTTTTATCGTTGATTCGGGTTCTACTGATAAAACCGTTGAAATTGCTGAGGGTCTGGGAGCAAAAGTAGCTGTGAATCAATGGATTAACTATGCTACTCAATTTAATTTTGGTATTGAAAACAATCCTTTCAAGACCAAATGGTTGATGCGAATGGATTCAGATGAGTATGTTTTGCCTGAACTGTCAGATGAGATTAATCAAAAGTTATCCTCAACACCCGAAGGAATAAGCGGAATGTATATCAAAAGAAGAGTGATTTTTTTTGAAAAATGGATTAAGCATGGGGCATTTTATCCGATGTGGTTGATGAGAATTTGGCAAAACGGACACGGAATTTGTGAAGAAAGTTGGATGGATGAACACATTAAATTATTTCAAGGTTCTGTGATTCATTTAGAAAAAGATTTAGTTGACCATAACTTGAACAACATCACGTGGTGGACTCAAAAACATAATCTTTATTCGATTAGGGAGGTGATTGACATTCTAAATATCAAATATAATTTCAGAAATTTTGTGGCAGTTGAGCCTAAATTATTCGGAACACAAGAAGAAAGAAAACGATATTTGAAAGTAAAATATGCCTCAGTTCCACTATTTACAAGACCTATTTTTTATTTTATTTATCGTTATTTTATTCGATTAGGTTTCATTGATGGTAAACAAGGCTTGATGTGGCATTTTTTGCAAGGTTTTTGGTATCGTTTTTTAATTGACGTAAAAATATTTGAAATTTACCAAAGGGTTGGTCGTGATAAACAAGCTATAATCAACTTTTTCAAAACTGAATATGATAAAGATTTAACCAAATGAGCATAGAAACCGATTTATCGAAATTTAATAATAATTGGTATAATCCAGGTAATAAATTAAAAGTGATTCTTTGGTTTTTTGCTAACAGCCTGATTATCAACAACTATTTTCCAATTCCAATGTCAATTAAGATTTTAGTATTAAAATTATTTGGAGCTAAAATTGGGAATAACTTAACAATAAAACCAAAAGTAAACATCAAATATCCTTGGTTTTTAGAAATCGGAAATAACGTTTGGATTGGCGAGACTGCCTGGATTGATAATTTTGTAAGGGTTACCATTGAAGATAATACTTGTATTTCGCAGGGGGCAACTTTACTTACAGGCAACCATAATTATAAAAAAAGTAATTTTGAAATGATTGTTGGAGAAATTTACTTAGAAAAAGGCGTTTGGATTGGGGCAAAATCAGTGGTTTGCGGGGGAGTACGATGCAAAAGTCATTCAGTCTTAGCGGTTAACTCTGTTGCTACAAAAGACCTTAACCCTTACATGATTTATCAGGGAAATCCAGCCATAGCTGTACGAGAACGAATTATTTCAGAATAATTATTTTGGTATTTATCAGTAATTTTGTAATTTATAAAATCTTTAGCCATTTCCGTCTTCACTATTATTGTTTGAAATATAATTTATTTTAATTTCAACAAACTACCCATTCACCATACATGAGCAATTTCTTTTTAAATCTTTATAACGACAGACTATTCCAAGTAATAGTGTCAGCTATTGTTGCTTGTGCGACTTCAATTACTGCCATTCCAGTAATTATAAAAATTTCTCGCTTGAAAAATTTGATGGCAGACCCTGGCGAACGAAGTTCACATATCACAAAAACTCCTACGCTGGGCGGTGTTGCTATTTTCGCTTCAACGTTGATAAGTTATTTTTTGTGGGAAAATCCAGATGAAGGACAATTGATTCACCTCTCCATTTGTGCGATTGTAATACTTTTTTTCTTGGGCGTAAAAGACGATATTTTAGTATTGTCTCCCAAAAAGAAAATGTTTGTTCAAGTAGCTGTTTCTGCATTGGTCGTTATTTTAGCCGATTTAAGAATAGAAAATCTCTTTGGAATTTTTGGCATCAACGAAGTTCCTTACATCATGAGTTTGCCGCTAACAGTTTTTGTTTTCATCGCTTTAATCAATGCTATAAATCTTATTGATGGAATTGATGGTTTGGCAGGTGGAATCGGGATGATTGCGGGAGGAATGTTTGGACTTTGGTTCTTCTTGAATGGGCATTTTGCCATGGCTTGTTTGGCAGCTTCAATGTCTGGTTCGCTCTTTGGATTTTTACGTTTTAATTACTCAAAAACATCCAAAATTTTTATGGGCGACACAGGTTCTTTAATTATAGGATTTTTGTTATCGTTATTTGCCTTGAAATTTATTCAGTTAAATATTGAGTATCGGTTTAATCCAAATGCTTCATTCTCAGCTCCTATATTGGCAATCGTTGTATTAATTGTTCCAATATTTGACACATTGAGAGTTTTTATTGTTAGACTAAAAGATAAAAAATCTCCATTCATAGGCGACAGAAACCATTTACATCATATATTAATCGACAGTGGTTTAAGTCATTTTCAAACATCCGTGATATTGTGGACGTTTACTTTAATCTCAACTATTTTATTTTTGACAATTAGCAAAACCACAGATAACACAACTTCTTTGTATATTCTGATTATGCTTTTTGCGATTTATATGTGGATTGCTCAAATTCTCAAACATAATAATACAGTTCGTGGTATTCACGCAAATAATGCAGATACTGAAGCATCTGACATTCAAAATGACAAAGCACATCAAAGCAAATTAGCAACTTCTTAGAATTTTAAAACTATAATAATCAAAAAGCCTCTAAATCTCGGATTCAGAGGCTTTTTGATTATTCTACTTTTCTTAATTTTTCCCTAATTTTTTACCACTTTCTTGAAGTTTATTTTCAATCCTTTCCAGTACTTTTTCACTGTTTTTTAGCTTCTCTAATGCTGCATTATTTCCAGAATTGAGTGTATTTTGCAAATCATTCTTTATAACAACCCAACGTTCTTTCTGTTGAAGCAAAGCATTGTAATTCTCTTGCTCTTTTGCTGGGTCAGAAAAACTACTTTTGGATGAAGCTGATTCGTTTGAATTTGCATCAGTTTTTTTTCGTTTTTCCTCTTTACCTGTAGATTTATTTTCCGTAAAAGAATTATCTGAATCAATAGGTTTGATGTTTTCTTTTTCGGGTTTTACTTTCTTAGCAGGAGTATTTACAAAATCATCTTTTTGTTCAGGAGAAACCAATTCTTTGTTTTCACTTTCAAATTCTTTCGTAATAGTATCATTTGCTTTTACTAATTCGAGAGAATCTTTATTAATAAATTTTAAAGTATCTTCTAAGGCTACGTTATTATTGTTACCTCCAAAAATATTTTTAACATCCAATGATTTACTCGTCCACAACCACGACAAAATACCTCCCAATAATAAAAGTACAATTGGCAGAATTACCCATGTTAGATTAAATTTGGAAGAAGAATTATTAGTATTTTTTGTTTCAATAATTGGAGTTGGAGTAATAACTGTCTGATTATTAATAACTTCCATCACAACAATATTGTGAGAATTATCCGAGGCACCATTATTTACATTTGAAATCCTTAATAAGTTTTGACAAGAATTTTCCGAACCTTTGCTTTCTTGAAGGATTTCATCAATCTCATTATCAGACAAATTTTGTCGTAAAGAATCGCTACAGATTAATAATTTGTCTCCTTCATCTAAACTAAAGCTAATGATTTCTAATTTTGATGGGCGAGCTAAAAACTGCAATTTTTGCCCTTTTCTACTCAAATAACAATGGGTGTCACTAATCCAATTCATCAAGGAAGTATCACCCAATTCCCAAGAAACTTGCAGTTCATTGTCGGAATTAGCCTCTTTTGCGATTTTTGTACCAAACTGATAAATTTGTAAGATAGAGTCACGCAATGCTCGATAAGTTGCCTCCGAATCGTTCGAATTGAGGGCATTTTCCAGTGAATTTGTATCCATTAGTAAGGAAACTGTTTATGCCCAGATAGGCGGGTCTGGGTGTGTTATTTGTTCTGCTTAGTGACTTACAAAAAATATGCCGAATTTTTTAATTAAAATAATATAAAATATAGACAAATATAAATAGCTCATTTTCAGCACTATACAGGAATAAATAAATTAGTTTTTTTTACAAATCTATCCAATTTTTTGATAAACCTCTAATGTTTCAAATGCAAATTTTTGCCATGAAAAAAGGTTGGCTCTTTGAACAGATTGCTGTTTTAAATGATTTCGAAATTTATCATCATGATAAACTTTCAACATTGCTGCACTGATTTCTTCGTGATTGGTAGGAGAAACTAAAATCCCTGCATCTCTCCCCATCACCTCTGGAAGTGAGGTTGTATTTGAACAAATTACGGGTGTGCCACATTGCATGGCTTCAAGTGGTGGCAATCCAAAGCCTTCACAAATTGACATATAAACAAATGACATAGCACCCGAATATAAGGCTGCGAGGTCCTCGTCTGGTACGTATCCCGTGAAAATAATGCGTTCTTTTATTTGAGGAGAAATGGCAATTGCTTCAAAAATTTTCTCAAAATCCCATCCCTTAGTTCCAACCAAAACTAAATTTAGTTCTGGTATATTTTCTTGCAAAACTAAATCTGAAAAACTTTTAATAATAGCATCAATATTTTTACGTGGTTCTAATGTTGAAATACTTAGAAAATAGGGTTGATTGATTGGAATGACAAATTTTTGTAGGGTTTGATTTATGATTTCTTGATTTAAAACAGGATAGAAAAGCTCTTTTGAAGCCGCCAATGGTATGACGAAAACCTGTGATTCATCCAGTCCAGAAATTTCCAGTAAATCATTTTTCGTCGCTTCTGAAACACAAACAGCGTAATTATCAGGTTGAATTGAGTTGATAATTTGATGAACAACATTATCCGTTTTGTTCTCGAAAAATTGAGGATACTTAATAGGAATCAAATCATGGATAGTGATTAACTTTTTAATTTTATTCGATTTTTGGATTTGATTTGGAATTGGAAAATAAGGAGAATGATATAAATTTGAAGCGTTAATAATTTCAGTTTGAAAATTATTTTCTTTTGAATTAACTTCGTAAAAAAACCTTTTTAGTACTTTTTGTGGTATAGAATTATGAGGAAAAAATGAAAGAATTTGATTTTGAAACTTGGCAGTAGAAACTTGAAAACCCTCATTTAAAAATTTAAAATCCTGACCTTCAAAATGCCCATTCAAATACCCAAAAGTGGCTAAAAAATCTAAATTATCTACAAAAATGATTTCTAAATCAGGTGATATTTGAGGAAGTAAAGAAGCTAAATTTTCAACAACTCTGAAAACTCCAGTACGAGCTTTTTGATGATAATAACCCTGACCTAATAATGAAACGTCTAATATTGTCTTCATAATTTTCTAATTCCCGAATACTAAAACTTTTTCTTGAATCGTTTCAGAAATTATGTTCCAAACCTTATCATATTCCAATTCAGAACAAGGTTGTCCTTCTTTGATGATAAATTTTACATTTGATTTATCTTGATATTGACCTGAGTAAGGCATATAATTTTCAAATTCCCCTAATTTTCCAAATAATAAAAAACCGTAAGTACCCACAGCATTAGCAAAATGGGCAGGTCCACTATCAATTCCAATAAAATATTCAGCCCTTTTGATTATTTCAGCTGTTTCGAGCAAAGATAATTTCCCGCAAAAATTGTAATAGGCTGAATGATAGACATTTATGGTACTTTTTAGTCCTATTTCTATAATATTGTAATCATATTCATTTAAAATATCAAGTACTAATTTTTCCCAATAATACACTTGCCAATCTTTTGGAGAATAATTTGAATGACAATGAACAACTATTGTCTTCTTAGAAAAATGCAACTTATCAATTTTATTTTCAACCAATTTAGGTATGTAAATTTTGGGGGCTTTATCAAGTACTGGAAGTCCACCTACTTTCGCAAATACTTCCAGAATATTCCCATGATTAAAATAATTATTGGTTAGAATATTTAGGGACTCAGCTAATGGATTTTGAAGTGATTTTCTTAAATAATTATACCTCCTTAACCCCGATAAATGGCAATTAAAAAACTGGTCGAAAGGGTTTTTTTCTGTCATAATCATCGAATATAAAACACTATATTCTTCAATGATTACATCTATATTTGGGTTAAAGTCCAATAACTCTCGATAAGATTTTTTAACAATCCAATAGATTTTTGCATCAGGATGTAATATCTTCAACTCCCTTGATAATGGTTCGCAGGCAACAATATCACCAAAATGTTCAGCTAAAAGGACACCAACGTGGGTCCTTTTGGGGTGTAACAATTTGCTAATTCTTACACTGAAATAAGTAGAAATCCAGCTATACACAGATAGAAAAATATCCAAGTATTTATGGTATCGATACGTCCAAATTTCAAGAGTTCTGTTAGGGTGCATGGACAATAAATTAGGGTGTTATAGTATACGTTTATTTAAAATTTAAGCAACTAAATTTAGTAATTTTCTGAATGGGTATTGTAATATTTCCCTCACTCTTAGAAATCGTTTTATGTCATTTTTTTTGATGTAGTAGCACGGGAACTGACTGTAATAATCATTAAAATTATCCTTTAATTGCTGAGCATAATATTCAAATAACGGAATGATATCGGGTCTATTATCAAAATTAGAACGATTTTGATATTTTGAAACCTCCGCAGGTTTATTGATACCATAGCCA
This sequence comes from Arcicella sp., assembly GCA_043765945.1. Taxonomy (GTDB): domain Bacteria; phylum Bacteroidota; class Bacteroidia; order Cytophagales; family Spirosomataceae; genus Arcicella. The sequence continues at coordinate 6,326 of JAYUIP010000735.1, read as the reverse complement.
CTAAAATGAAAGAACACAAGTGACTCATTATTAATAAAATACTTGCCATTATTAATAGTTACTTTACGTTCGTGTAAATTCCAATAAGCTACATTATACCCAAAATATTTATCAACTAATGTGTGTTCACGAAAGAAAATAGGAACAAAAATCATCCAATGTTGGTCCACGAAAAGCCCATTACATAAATCAATTTTACAATCTTTTCTTAAACGTTCCATCCACCAATTTATCATTTTAGAACTCGTTTCACTTCTGCTAATTGCCACAAAACCCAAATTGTAAACGCCTGTATTTAGATGGTCAATTTCACGAGTATCAAACTTATCATTAATCGGTGAAGTGATGTGCGGAGTTAAAACGATACTAAACTTATCAAGGTTATTTTTCAACGGTTTTAAACTATCAAAAACAATAATATCAGGATCGAAATAGATGATATTCTTTACCTCAGGACGATTTTTTAAAAAATAATCGAAATAAAATGGTTTAACGGCTGTGTTTAATTCGGTAATATCATAAATATCACACATATCTTCCAAACAATTCATGTTAATTTTATCAATTTCCAATAATTGAAACGGAGGAATTTTGTCAGAATCCAACTTTACTTTGTCCAATTTATCCACCAAACCAATAACAAATTCAACATCAGGATTTGTTATTTGGAGTGATTGTCCCAAGGTTTGAGCTTGGGCTAAATAGTTAATGGAACATAACGTGAATGCTAAAGTCATTGGTGTTTAAGATTTAGGGCGAATCAATTTAAGCGTAATTACTTAACGAAAAGATTTAAAAAGGGAAAAATTAATAACTGAAAATTAAAAATTGTCCATTTTAATTTTCGTTCAAAATGTCTATAAATGTCTGAAATGCAATTAATTGATTATGTCTTTCAAGAACTTTATGTCTGCCAGTAATCCCCATTTGCACCATCAAAGCCCTATTTTTCTTAAATTCTTCAATTTTATTAGCAACACTTTGAACGTTCAAATATTCTATTACCGCACCACAATCGTCCTCCACAAAATCCTTTGCTCCTCCTGCTTTATCGAAGCAAATAATTGGTTTTGATAACATGGCTGCCTCTAATACTACCAAAGGATAAGGGTCTTCCCGTGAGGAAACGAAAAAAATATCAAAAATCGACATGTAATCTAATGGATTCTCAACGGTAGTTTGAAAAATGGTATTTTTTAACTTCAAACGGTTTTTGTATATTTGAAAGCTTTTATATTCAATTTCATTTTCCTGTCCACCGACCCATAAAAAGAAAATTTCAGAATTTGCCTTTAATGTACTCGCAACTTGAAGAAAAATATCTACACCTTTTCGTACATCCACCGTTCCCATTCCACCTATCAAAAAAGCATTTAAAGGGATATTAAATTTTTGTCTAAGTATTTCGTTTGCAGATAAATTATTTTGATAATGTAAAGCTGATTCTGGTAATAAAGACGGAAGGACTCTAATTTTGGTTGTATCTACTTGATGATTTTTTATTAGATTTTCTTTGACAGATTCTGCACAAGCTATGAAAGAAGCACTTAAAAATTTTACATTTTGGAAATATTCAGGCTTGGTATATTGCTGAATGCCCATTTCAAGCTCATGAGCATAGGTTTTTATGGGTACCCTTAAGGATTTCAAGACTGGTAAAATATCTCCGTTAGCAATTGTATTTGAGACAATTAAATCAAAATTTTGCTTTTCAAGTTTTTTAAGAACCTCAGCCTTATGGGTATCTTTGCCAGTAATTTTTTTGTAAAGTTTACTAAAGACCGACCTTTTACCCAAAGATTTAGTTTTTTTCCAAAAATAAGTATCTGCAATTTCAGCAAACTCATTTTCAATTATACCTCCCTCCTTCAATAAAATAGAGAATGTAAAATTTTCATTCTCCTTCAAAAGACGTAAAAATCTAAGTAAAAGAATTTGAGCTCCAGCTCTATTTGCATCGTGACTTACGAAGAGAATATTTTTCATATTTAAAATTAATAGCCAAAAATTGATAATTACTACCGTAAAATAAAATTCAAAGTTTTTTACAAATCAAAGGCAAGAAAGTGCTTTTTGGTACTTCGAAACGGTTTCAGCTATAATTTTTGAATGTTGAAATTCTAAATATCTATCTAAATTTTGAAACATTTCTAATCTATTTTGCAAGAAAAACCGATTTTGAGGCGTATGAATATTAGTCATTCCTCCACGATGTTTTCGATATGCTCCCATTGTTTCGGGCAGATATTTTATCTTGCCATGTCGAGCAACTTCGATGAAAATTCCTAAATCTCCGCTGGCAGTTTTCCACCACCAATCGGGCATTCCATTCGCAAAAACGTTTCTAAAAACGGTACTCGCTGTTCCTAAAAACCAACTTTTATCTGCCAATAAATCTTTAATTATAGACGTATCTTGCTGATTATCAGGATTAAACAAATGCAGCGGAGAATTGTCTTCATAAACTACATTCAACTGATGATGACATAACGAATAATCAAGATTTTTATCCAAAAAATCTACTTGCCTTTGCAGTTTCAAGGGATTTGTCCAATAATCGTCTCCTTCACAAAGGGAAATATACTCACTTTTGGCTTGGTTAAATAGAAATCCAACATTATTTTTTCCGCCCAATTCCCTCGGTTCCTTAGGTCCTAAATTATTTGAATGTAAAAAAGCCTTGATTTTTTCAGGAAATTTTTTAGCATATTGACTAATTATCAAGGGATTATCATCCATTGAGGCATCATCTCCAATAATTATATCAAAATCAAAGTCGGTCTTTTGCATTAATGCTCCTTCCAACATTTGTTGGATAAAGTTACCATGATTGAAAGTTGGAACAAGAATACTCAGTTTAGGCATCGAGATTTTCATAATTTTAACAATCCGCAAAATTACATATTTGGTAATAGATATTAAAATTTAGCAAAGAAAAAGCCTTAATTAAAGAGTTTGTCAGTAATTTAGCAGACGAATTTATTTCGCATATTAAAACTGTATCAAATGAATATACACGAGTACCAAGGAAAGGACATCCTAAAACAATATGGTGTCCGAATCCAAGAAGGAATTGTTGTGGATACCCCCGCATTGGCAGTTGAGGCCGCCCGTGAATTAACCGCTCGCACAGGAACAGGTTGGCACGTTATTAAGGCTCAAATTCATGCAGGTGGTCGTGGAAAAGGTGGTGGAGTTAAGTTAGCTAAGAACTTAGACGAAGTGAGAACCAAGTCGGAAGAAATCTTAGGAATGCAATTAATTACGCATCAAACTGGTCCAGAAGGCAAGAAAGTAAGTAAGGTTTTGATTGCCGAAGATGTTTATTACCCTGGCATTTCGGAGGTTAAAGAATTTTACGTTTCGATTCTTTTAGACCGTGCCAAAGGTTGCAATGTTATCATGGCTTCAACCGAAGGCGGAATGGACATTGAAGAGGTGGCAGAACATTCTCCTGAAAAGATCTTCAAAGAATGGATTGACCCAAGTGTTGGACTACAAGCATTTCAAGCTCGTAAAGTGGCTTTCGCTTTGGGTTTGTCGGGTGATGCTTTTAAGGAAATGGTGAAATTTATTCATGCTCTTTACAAAGCATACGTTGAAACGGATTCGTCAATGTTTGAGATTAATCCAGTGTTGAAAACGTCTGATAATAAAATTTTAGCCGTTGATGCGAAAGTAGATTTAGATGATAATGCACTATATCGTCATCCAGATTTTATTCCATTGCGTGATGTTACGGAAGAAGACCCATTAGAAGTTGAAGCATCAGCAAATGACCTTAACTATGTAAAACTTGACGGAAACGTGGGTTGCATGGTAAATGGTGCAGGTTTGGCGATGGCAACCATGGATATTATCAAAATCTCGGGTGGTGAACCCGCAAACTTCCTTGATGTTGGGGGTGGAGCAAACGCCAAAACCGTTGAAGCTGGTTTTAGAATTATCTTGAAAGACCCAAATGTGAAAGCAATTCTTATCAATATCTTTGGAGGAATTGTACGTTGTGATCGTGTTGCTACGGGTGTTGTTGAGGCTTACAAAGCAATTGGTAATATTCCAGTACCAATTATTGTTCGTTTGCAAGGAACCAACGCAGCCGAAGGAGCAAAAATTATTGATGAATCTGGCTTGAAAGTGTTTTCAGCCGTTTTGTTAAAAGATGCCGCTTTGAGAGTTGAAGAAGTCTTGAAAGGGATATAGTTTTAGTTATTGATTGCTGTGGAAATGGTTAAGGAACTTTTATTCTTTAACCATTTTTTTGTGGTTTGTATTATTCTTAGAATTTCTGAGTGTGACTTAGTGGAATTAAGGTGGGATTTACTTGGAATTAGAGTGGGAAAAGATATGAATTAGGGTTTATTTTATTATTCTGGGATGGACATAAAAAGACCCCTGCGTAACAGGGGTCAAAGAGAAACTATAACAAACTCAATTTTGAAATCAATTTACAACCAGGTTCGAGTCCTGCCGTTGCTACAAATTACTATAACAAACTCCAACTCTGGTCGTAGGTTTAGCGAAGCGTTCCTACGACCTATAACTTCGTAGAGCGTCCGCTCGTTGTTTGTATGAGCAATTAATGGTAAATTTCAGAAAGTAAATTCACCGGTTTTATTTCTTTCAAAAGTTTATCATTAACTCAAACAACGAGCGGACGCTCTATGAATTTTAGGTCGTAGCGGACGCTACAACCAGTCCTGAGCAAATCACAACTCTGTCAGTCTTAATCTGTAATTTGTCCTACTGTGATTAAAGATAACGAAAGAATAATTTGTAAGCAAATCACAACCTTATTGACCTTGATGCACAAAGGAACTGTACTGTGATTAGAGATGACGAAAGAACAATTTATAAGCAAATCACAATCACCCTAAATTAAGTCTTCTGTGGAGGAAACCGATTAATAAAAAGGCAATTGAATTTATTTCCAATCACCTTTTTTATAAATAATCAATTACTTAGTGACGATAAAACAATAATTTATAATTTTTATGCGACTATTTTACCGCCATTTTATCCATTTTTTCATTAAATAGCGATGCTATTCGCTTCAAAAATGAATAAAACTATTGATAAAATCGCCATCCTAAAATTTTATGAGTTATTATTTCATCGTTACTTAATAACGTCCATTTGTACCACTCTTAGTCGAAGCATTGTAATATTTCATTGCCTCGCCCATTCTACTTTTAATGTCAGAAATACGTTGCCCATCGGATGGATGCGTTGATAACCAAACGGGTTGTTTTGCTCCACTGCCAGATTTTGCTGCCATACGACCCCAAAAATCAACGGCTTCATTTGGGTTATATCCTGCAATTGACATAAAAATCAAACCCAAATGGTCAGCCTCAGATTCTTGAAAACGACCATGAGCCATCATTCCTAATTGTGCTCCAACGGGTGCGGCAACGCCAAAAACAGTATTCCAAAGATTTTGCGTTGCATTTGGTTTATCTTTCATCGCAATACCCAAGCCAACTTGTCCAGCAACCAAAAGCCCCTGTGCTAACATTCCTTGGCTCATTCTTTCAGCACCGTGTTTGGCAATGGCGTGAGAAACTTCGTGTCCCATCACAACTGCAAGTCCAGTTTCATTTTGTGTGATTGGCAAAATACCAGTGTAAACAACCATTTTCCCGCCTGGCATACACCATGCGTTTACTTGGTTACTTTGAATTAATTCAGTTTGCCATTGAAAACCACTCAAATATTCTGGATGTCCAACACTTTTAAAATAACTTTCAGCCGCCTTTGCCACTCTGTCACCCACTCGCTTAACCATCGCAGCTTGTTGACTATTTGCTGGTACAACTTTACTGGTATCTAAAAATTGTTTGTAGCTTGTTAAAGCCATCGCATTCATTTCAGAATCAGAAACTAATAAAAGTTGATTTCTGCCTGACAGAGGAACTTTTGAACAAGCCCAAATAGTAGTTAGGAGGAACGCTCCGTAAAAAATGATTCGTTTCATTTTAATATTTAGTTTTAAGGTATTATTAATAATTACTGTTTCAATTAATAAAAAAAGTATGCCAAAAGTAAAGATACTCAATACTGAGACGTAAAAATCACAAAAAGGTTCTATATTATTGCAATTTCAGGGTAATTTTGTTTAAAATTTAGGGTTATCACTAAAACGAAAAAATATGAAAATCTTGTGTATTGGTCGAAACTATGCCGACCATATAAGCGAATTAAACAATGAGCGTCCATCAGAACCCGTTATATTTTTAAAACCAGATACCGCCATTTTAAAGGATAATGAGCCATTTTATCATCCAGATTTTTCAAATGATATTCATCATGAGGTTGAGATTGTT
>JAYUIP010000734.1:0-1571 GCA_043765945.1 Arcicella sp. | reverse complement strand
TCCTTATCTCTTTCGTCTCGCATGGCTTGGGCTTTTGCTCGGTATTTCAAGCGTATTTCTTCTGTGAAAGGCGGCAAAAGCTTCTTTACCTCACTCTGAAAATCAATGCGTTTGAAAGCATAATTTATATTTGCATCCTCAATTTTGGGAATTTGCTCTTCCGTTAATTTCAACTTCTTTGTCATCCATTTAGTGTCTTCATTAGCCATTTTTTCAGGGTCTAATTCGGCAGGTTTTGGGGGCGTATCTGACCCAGCCTGAGGAATTCCACTTCCACGACCGTAGCCACCACCGCCATAACCACCACCGTAGCCTCCGCCATATTGTGCTTGACTATTTTGGATGGTTAAGAAGGTAGAAAGTGTTGTGAAAAGTATGAATATTAATTGTTTTGAGTTCATTTTATTGCTTTTTAGTGGGCTTGTTGATTCAAAGAATAAAATTACGGTTTATTTTACTTGATTTTTAATTTTAGAAAAATGATCACGCAACTACATAACCAGTATATTGGCAATGACGGGGAGGCTGAAAACCAATAACAATATCCATTTTATCTAATCCCTTATCTGCAAGTTCTTGGGCAATATCAACATCAGTCCAATTAGCTTGAATCCAAACTTTTCCATCAGGTTTTATATCAAAATGAAAGACAGTGTGATGAATAAAATCATCATTTCTACCCCACCCAATCCTTATCAATTGATAGTGATTTCGTTGTAAATCAGCAATTATTTCGTTTTCACAATCCAGAACATTGACAGGGATATGGCTTGAATATTTTTAAAGAAAAGTCAAGATTATTCCTCTATTTTTTTCGATTTTATTCATTGTCTTTAACAATCTAACGAAATATATCTTGTGCCACAACAAATCTTTATGACAAAGATAATGATAAAAGGTATTAGGAGTTAATGTTGGTTTTAGAAAAGTAATGTATGGTTTCTTCTTACTATTTTAAATGATGCTTGATTTTAAACACAAACAATAACGGAGTAACTCAAAACTTCAACTCCCTAATATACTCAATCTGTGGTTCTTGCAATAAAAATAAATCCAATTCCTTTTTGTCATTGAAACCGTGCAATTTTTGTTTGTAAGTTGAGGCTGTTTTATGATTCTCAATTTCTAACTTTCTTTCAATACTAATTTTCAGAAAATCCTCTTTTTGGTCAATTCCTAAAAATCTTCTGTTGGCTAAATTTGCGGCAATTCCTGTGGTGCTACTGCCTGTGAAAGGGTCGAGAATCCAAGCGTTGGGTTTGGTTGAAGCTAAAATTAAGCGAGTTAGAACTGATAAAGGCTTTTGGGTTGGATGCCTACCGCAAGATTTTTCCCAAGGAGCAATGGCTGGTAATTTCCAAACATCTTTCATCTGTTTATCACCATTTAATTGCTTCATTAGTTCATAATTGAAGTAATGAGGCACTTTTCAAAAACTGATAGGTATATTCTATCCAAAAAGCATTTATGAATTAAAAAATTCAACCGTGACAAAATCGTTTTCATTTAAAACTATTTCTTCTTTGAAGTATAATTCTCTAACTTTTGAAATAGCCTCAGATTCTGAACTT
>JAYUIP010000733.1:0-1572 GCA_043765945.1 Arcicella sp. | reverse complement strand
TGAAGGCTAAGGGAAAAAATAAGATGACTACGTTTTTATCTGTATAATCTGAAAGGCTAACTTCTTGTTTATCAGAGTTATAGAGTTTGAAATTGGGGGCTTTGTCGCCGATTTGTAATGACATTTTTGGGACGGTTAAATGCACTTCTGGAATTTACCCATGTAGTGTCTATTAAGAAATTAAATTAATGCTAATAGTTGAACAAATTGACTCATTGTCAAAATGGTTGTACTTTGATAAGTCCCCAATATCAACAAATCCTCATCACCTGTAACGAGGAAATCTGCATTACAACTTTCGCAAATTCCAAGCAAATAATCATCTTTCTTGTCCCTCACAATTTTAGGGATAGATTTGATTTCTACTTTGTTCAGAAATAATGTTGCCCAATTGATAAATCTAAAAATTTGACTTGGAGTAATTATTTTTGCAAACCTTTTACGATGAATAACTCCTTCAAATTCTTGTAATAATTCTTTCGAATAATAAACATTCAATTTGCTATTTTTCAAGATATTATCGTACAAAGTTCTGCGTGATTTTTTATTGATGCTGGCAGAAACATACCAATTTGCATCAACAACTACTTTAAACTTTCTTCTTCTGTGCATTGCGAAAGGCTTTTATTTCTTTCTGAATTTCAGCCGTAGAAATCTCTACATCAGGAAGTTCCAGATTTAATTCATTAAAAAGCTCATCAGCTACTTGCAACTGAATTTTCTTCGCAATCGCAACTCTATCTTTCATCGGAAAGGTAGAAAATGTATTGATAAATTCTATTTGTGTCATTGCTTTTTATATTTAGTTGATACATACGGGAAAGATTCCCGTGCTACATAAACGCCACACTCGGAATAAAATTCACCTCTACCGCTTGCTTTTTCTCTTTAAAAGCCTCCCGTGGTTTAATGCTTAGAATTTGGAATAATTCTTTGTCGTTTGATACCGCTGGGTTTGGCGTAGTCAAAAGGACATCACCCGAAAAGATTGAATTTGCACCTGCCATAAAACATAACGTTTGTCCTTCGTAAGACATATCTAAACGCCCCGCTGAAAGCCTTACCATTGATTTTGGCATCAGGATTCTTGCCGTTGCAATGGTTCTGACCATATCCCAAATACTGGCGGGTTCTTGTTCGCCCAAAGGTGTTCCTTTGATGGGTACAAGATTGTTAATTGGCACAGAATCAGGGTGTTGTGGCATATTGGCAAGGGTTTTCAACATTCCAATACGGTCAGCATCTCCTTCGCCCAAACCAATAATTCCGCCCGAACAAACCGATAATTTTGCCTTGCGGACGTTATCAATCGTATTCAAACGGTCAGCAAAAGTACGGGTTGAAATTACGTCTTCGTAGTTTTCTTCGCTGGTGTCGATGTTGTGATTGTAAGCATACAACCCCGCATTTTTCAATTTTTCGGCTTGTAATTCTGATAACATTCCGAGGGTACAACATACCTCAAGACCCATCTCATTTACGCCCTTCACCATATCCAGAACCTTGTCAAAGTCCTTATTATCACGAACTTCACGCCAAGCCGCACCCATGCAAAAACGGGATGAACCCGCA
>JAYUIP010000732.1:0-13471 GCA_043765945.1 Arcicella sp. | reverse complement strand
TTTTATTTGTTTTAATATAAATTTTCCAACATCTAAAATAACCCTATCGCCCCTTCATTTTTCCGTTTAATAAAAATTTGCGAATTTTTAGGTATTTTTTTTTAATTTCGTATAGTTTTAATCGTTTTTCCGTCAAAAGAATGAAAAAATAACCATCTTTACAGTCCAATTTATTGATATTATTACCTTGAAATCCTTACCGAAGTTTAAAAAATGGATATGGTTCGCAGTATTAGCGGGTGTTTCGCTATCGCTCATAATTTTTGCGGAAAATATTCATCGTCTTCAAAAGTGTAAAAAAATCAACATTGTGATTGAAGGAAATAATGAAAACCGCCTAATCACACCCCAAGAAATATATTCGTTAATCGCCCCAAATGTTATTGATAGCCCAGAAGGAAAACCTTTTGATAGAATTAATTTCAAAAAAATTGAAGAAAGGGTGCGAGTTAATAGACTCGTCAAAAACTGCCAAGTCCATCGTGATTTAAGCGGTGAATTAGCGGTCGATATCGAAGAACACACTCCCATTGCCCGAATAGTAAGTAACAATAGACCAGATGATTACGTTACTGATAAAGGAGATTTGATTGGTATTTCGCCGCATTATACCGTCAGAGCTATGCTATTATCTGGTAGCTATTTTGAACTAACCCACAATTTAAAAGGAGAAAGAAACAAACCAATTTTTGACCTAATCAATGCCATTAATGAAGACGCTTTTTGGAAAGCTCAAATTACACAGTTGATTATCGAAAAAGATGGGGGCATCACGCTCGTTCCCGAAATCGGAAATCATTTGATTGAATTTGGAATGGGCATTGAAATTGAGGCTAAATTCAAGAAATTGAAGCTGTTATACAAAGAAATTCTTCCCTCAAAAGGATGGGATAAATATAAAAAGATTAGCGTAAAATATAGAAATCAGATTGTGTGTGAATAGGGATTAGGGAATTAGGGATTGAGGATTAGGAATTAGTTTAGAAACCGTCATCATTCAAAACTAAATTATTACCTCCATTTAAATTTGGACAAAGTTAACCAATCCCTAATCAACCAATTACCCAATCCCCAAACAAAAAACTACCCTCCCATGAGCGAAATAATTGTTGGACTTGACATAGGCAGCAAGCAAGTAAACGTTGTTGCTGGCAGACTTGACCATTTGGGCAAGCTGGAAATCCTTGGTTTGGGTAAAGCTGACACCACTGGTCAGGTATCTAAAGGTGTTGTTTTGAACGTCAATAGGACGATTGAAGCCGTGCAGTCAGCGATTGAACAAGTTGAAAATCAGGCAAATATTCATATCAGAGGTGTTTTTGCGAGTGTGGCAGGTCCAAATATTCATATCACCAAGCATCGAGCCATCATTACCAGACAAACAGAAGGCGAAGAAGTAACGGTGACGGACGTTGATCAAGTTGCCAATGATGCCAAGCGAACATTTATTGCAAAAGGAAGTGCCATTATTCATACACTTCCGCAGGAATATTTCGTAGATTCTATCGGTAATATTTATGATCCCGTTGGTATTAGTGGCTTGAAATTGCAGGGTGATTTTATGATGATAACGTCTCCGCAGGGAGAATTTGACAAGACAAAACGTTGCATTGAAAGTGCCAAAGAAAAGATTGAAATTGAAGGTGGATTAGTGTTTTCAGCCTTTGCCGCTTCATTGGCAGTATTGACTCCCCAAGAAAAGAAAAGTGGTGTTTGTTTGGTGGATATTGGCAGTGGCATGACTGAAATTGTGATTTTCCACAAAGGAATTGTTCGTCATATTGCGGTTTTACCTTTCGCAGGCGATGCCATCACGGCAGATATTGAGCAAGGTTGTGGCATTTCGACGGAATATGCCGAGCAACTGAAAGTGAAATTTGGCTGTGCCGTTGCCGATGAAATATCGGTGGAGGAGGTCGTTACGATTCCAGGAATAAATGGACGTAAAACCAAGACTATTTCGGTAAAAAACGTTGGAATTATTATTGAGGAACGTTTAAAAGAAATAGTTGCCTTAGTAGAAGCAGAAATTAGTCGCTGTGGATATGGAAACCGTTTAAACTGTGGAATTGTCCTCACGGGCGGAAGCGTACAAATGTCATACATTGGTGAATTATTTGAGCGAGTAACGGGACGTGATGTTAGAATTGGACATCCTAACGAAAATTTAGGAAAAACGCTTACCGAAGAAATCAAAAATCCAACTTATGCAACCGCAGTTGGATTGGTTTGGAAAGGAATAAAAGATATGGACGAGCGGGAGGATTTGTACAAAGAATTACGTAAAGATGCACCGCCAATTATTGTTCCAATACCAGTAGTGCAACCTTTAAATGGAAGTCATAACGGAAGAAAAACTGCTGAAGTTGAAAAGAAAAAGGGCGGTTGGAATATCTTTGGAAGTCTGAAAAAAGCCGCAAATAAGATAATGGGAGAGGATTTAGGCGATTCAGATGCTTATGATAAGGATAAGGTTTAGAGTTTATTTCTAAAATAGATGCTCAACATTCAGTGAATATTGAGCATCTATTTTTTTTACTTGAACATTGAAAATTGAGCGTTGAATATTGTAAATTTCCAAATTAATGTACTCAATACTGCTCCAATCCCCCAAAAAAGAAACTTCCTTCAATTGCTGCATTTTCGTCTGAATCTGAACCGTGAATGGCATTTGCTCCAATTGATTTTGCGAAGATTTTACGAATTGTTCCTTCGTCAGCTTTTGATGGGTCGGTTGCTCCTACTAATAAACGGAAATCAGCTACGGCATTTTCTTTCTCTAAAATCATTGGAATAATTGCCCCAGACGACATATACTCACATAATTCTCCGTAGAAAGGTCTTCCCTCGTGAACCGCATAAAACTCGCCCGCTCTTGATTGCGTCAATAAAGTCTTCTTCATTGCTACGATTCGGAAACCCGCCTCTTCAATCATTTTAATAATTGCACCTGAATTACCGTCTGCCACTGCATCAGGTTTAATCATCGTGAATGTTCTGTTAGTTGCCATGAAATGGTATTTATTTGTTGTAATTAAAAAATTTCCACAAAATTACACAACCTAAACTGTTTTAGAAACCTTACCGTCTTTTTTGTGAAGTTTTCTACCTAACTTTGTGGTTTATAATTAGGTTTTAAGGGTTGGGAAAGTAGGTGGTAAAATGTAGTTCGCAATTTGCAGTACGTTAAAAATATTCGTAATTAACTCATTATCAATTAATTGCAAAAAGATTTTAAGACTCAATAAGGCTTCCTAACTACTATCAACTATTTGCTCCCAATAACAAATCCATTTTTCAATACCAATGCAAAATTTTGAAGCCTTTCGTGAGTTAATCAATACGCCCCGAAACATTGTGATTACCACCCATTTCAAGCCAGATGCTGATGCACTTGGTTCATCTTTGGGTTTGGCGGGATACCTGAAAAAGAAAGGTCATAAAGTTACGGTCATAACACCCTCGGATTATCCAAGTTTTATCTCTTGGATGGCTGGAAATGAGGAGGTTATGAATTATGAAAATTATAAAATTCGTGGTAAAACAAACAATCTTATTGCCAATGCCGACGTTATTTTTTGCCTCGACTTTTCGGTTTTAGCCAGAATTGAGGCAATGGCAGAACAAGTGAAGCAATCAAAAGCGGTGAAAGTTATGATTGACCATCATACTTTTCCAGAGGATTTTGCTGAATTTGTTTATCATGATACAAAAGCCGCTGCAACAGCTCAGCTGATTTTTCAGTTAATTGAATTAATGGATGAAAAGTATTTGTTAGACGTTCCGATTTGCGAGTGTTTATACGCAGGAATTATGACCGATACGGGTTCGTTTAGGCATCCAAGCACAACACCAGCCGTTCATAGAATTGCGGCGGATATTATGGAATTGGGTGTGAATACAAACCTAATTCATAGAAGAATTTATGACAGTTCAACGGTGGAGAGGATAAAGTTTTTGGGGTATGTTTTATCCGAAAAATTAGTCGTTTTACCAGAATATAGAGTAGCGTATTTTACCGTTACGGAAGAGGAATTGAAAAGATTTAACTCACAAACAGGTGATACTGAGGGAATTGTGAATTATGGGTTGCAAATTGAAGGCATCGTAATGTCAATCATTATTGTGGACAGACCCGAAGCCGTGAAGATGTCTTTCCGTTCGGTTGAAGAGTTTGCCGTTAATCAGATTGCCTCAAAACATTTTAGCGGAGGTGGGCATAAAAATGCTTCGGGTGGAAAAACCACGGGTATTGGTTTGGCAGGAACGGTGGAGAAATTAATGAGTATTTTACCAGAATATCAAGAAATGCTTTTGGCGGTGAAGAGTTAAAATGTAGGTAGAAACATTCATGGTAGGACTTAAAGTCATGCCATGAATTCTAACATATCAAACAAAAATTAACAACTAACGAATAACAAACAGAAAAATGTTCAGAAAACTAAGTGTAGTAATGCTTGCCGCCAGTATGTTGGTAGGGTGTAACAAAAACAAAATTGAAGTAAAAGAAGGCGTAAAAATTCAGATTCATAGCCACGACGACAAAGCCAGAAAATTGAAGGAAGGCGACATCGTTTCTTTTTTAATTAAAATCAAAACAGGGTCAGATTCATTATTGCAAGAGCAAATTGACAAAACAAAACCTGCCCGTGACATGGTTCAAGCCGCTGGAAAAACTGGTTACAAAGGTTCTTTGCAAGATGGATTGCGTTTGTTGGCAGTGGGGGACAGTGCCACAATCTTCGTACCCGTTGATTCAATTTCAAAAGGTGGACAGCAATTACCTCCATTCTTGAAAAAAGGAACTGATATTAAATATTCAGTGAAAATTTTGAAAGTACAAACAAAAGCGGAATTTGATAAAGATATGGCACTTGAACAAACGAAAGCAAAAGTTGAGGCAGATGCTCGTAAGGCACAATTGCCACAGATGATTGCTGATTATGTGAAAAAGACAGGAATGGCGTTCAAAACAACGGCTTCGGGTTTACAATATTCGGTGAAAACGGAAGGAACGGGTGATAGTCCAAAAAATGGTGATGTTTGTAAAACTAACTATATTGGAAAATTCTTCGACGGAAAGGTTTTTGATCAGAGCAAAGCACCCGTTGATATGCCAATCGGGCAGATGATTCCAGGTTTCAATGAGGCTTTGATGATGATGAAAAAAGGTGGAAAAGCAACTTTCGTGATTCCTCCTGCCATCGGATATGGTGAGCAAGGTGGCGGACCAATTCCGGCAAATACGCCTTTGGTTTTTGAAGTAGAATTATTAGATTTCAAGAAAGGACAATAAATTTTTAGGGATTAGGTTTTGGGGATTAGGGATTAGTTTATTCAGTGAAATACTAATCTCCAATCCCTTTTTTAATTAACAGTTTTTAACTTCAAAAAACGCAATCAATGTTGTTATTTTGCGTTTTATTTAGGAACTAAAATTACATCTCGAATATCGAGATAATATAATGAAAATCAGATTATTACCAGTTTTAATGTTTGGAACTTTATTCGTTTCATTAAGTTCTTGCCTATCAAAAGTAACTTTGGAGGATGATATTATTGTACAACAAAACGAAACCAAAATTCAGCAATACATTAGTGCCAAAAAACTAATCACCCAGAAAGCAAGTAATGGTGTTTATTATGTAATCACAAAGCCGAATCCAAGTGGAAGACAAATAGTTTTGGGTGATACGGTGCGTTTGCATTATGTTATTTCAAGATTGGATGATGTTAAAATTGATAGTTCATCAGTACTTAAAAAACAACCATTCACTTTTTTTAACAACGGCGGAAATACCAATATTTTCTTGAAAATACTTCCATACATGCGTGACGGCGAGCAAGCGACCTTCATCTTGCCTTCAACTTTGGCAGGAGATTCGCAGGCTTTTCCAAATTTACCCGCTAATTCACCCGTTCGTTGTGATATTTCATTTGTGAAAGTTTATAATGAAGAAGTTGATATTGATAACTATGTTGCCAAAAACAAAATTAATGTAACCGAGAAAATAGAGTTAAAAAGTACATCAACTGGTTATACTAATTACGTGCGTTACATCCGTGTAAAAGATGGTTCAGCTGATGTTATTACTGGCAAAGTAGCCAAATTAAAATATACAGGAAGACTTTTAAATGGATTTGTTTTTGATGAAAATATTAGTAGAACAGATTCATTAAATTATACGATTGGAGGAAATAATTCGCTGGTTCAGGGTTTTGCGGCAGGTGTAGCCAAAATGAAACTTGGAGAAAAAGCAACATTTATTATTCCTTCTGGCTTGGGATATGGAAGAACAGGAAGCGGAAATAAAATCCCAGGAGAAACAACACTAATTTTTGATGTAGAAATGGTAGCTTTAAAAGACAAATAACGCAATGAATAAGAAAAATTTACATACATTATTGATTTTGGGATTACTGGGATTAACGGTGGCTTGTACACCCGCCACAGACCCATCGCCAACCACGGATGTAACAGCCGAGACAATAAAAAAGATTACTGATTATGGTACTTCCAAAGGTTTAACTTTTACAAAGACTACTGATGGAATCTATTATGTTGTCAGTACGACAAATTCAGCGGGTAGAGTACCTTTGGCAAATGAATATGCAAAAGTCCATTACACTTACACGAAATTGGACGGTACGATTTTAGACAGCACAGCCGTTAAACTGAATGTACCTTTGGCGTATCCATATCTGGCTTACAATACTTTATTAAATTATGGGGTATCGTTGTTGAAAGAAGGAGAAACAGGAACATTTGTGTTTCCACAGACATCGAACACGACCGAACCAACAGCGTTGAAAGCAACTCTGATTTCTACTCGAAACGAAACGGAACAGATTAATGAATATATAAAAGAAAAATTTGCAACGACTACTTTCAAAAAAACAGCATCAGGAATTCAGTACGTTATTACAAAAAGTAGTGCAACGGGCGATTCGGCAAAAATTGGCAAATCTGCAGCAGTAAATTACACGGGCAAATTTTTATTCAAAAATCGTGGTAGAGATTCAAACGGCTTTTATAGCTATACTGACCAATTCGACACGGGAGCTTTTTCATTTACGTACAACATATTATCTGTGGTTCCAGGTTTTGAGGAGGCTACGAAATTGTTGAAAGTTGGGGATAAGGGAATATTTATTTTTCCTTCATCATTGGGATATGGTATTAAAGGAAGCCAAAATAGCTCAACGGGAGTATATACAATTAATCCTTATACGCCTTTGCTTTTTGAAATAGAAGTTACGAGTATTGTTAAGTAGAAATCATTAAAATAAATTGAGAATATAAGCCCTTTCGTTCCGAGAGGGCTTTTTACATTAAAAATTATGAAAACTAAACTTTGCTTTGCCACTAATAATGCTCATAAATTAGAGGAAATTCAAGCCATTTTGGGCGATAGTTTTGAATTAATTAGCCTTGCAGCAAGAGGTTGTACGGAAGAATTACCAGAAACGGGCAACACGCTGGAAGCCAATTCCCTACAAAAAGCACAGTATCTCTACGACCATTATCAAGTAAATTGTTTTGCTGATGATTCAGGTTTGGAAGTTCAAGCACTTGGAGGAGAGCCAGGCGTAGATTCCGCTCATTATGCAGGACCACAGCGAAGCCATGCTGATAATGTGAATCTTTTATTAAAGAATTTAGGAGATAAAACTGACCGTTCGGCTAAATTTAGAACAGTCATTACTTTGATTCAAGATGGAGAAATTAATCAGTTTGAAGGAAACATTAAAGGGCAAATTATCAGTGAGTTAAGGGGAACACAAGGCTTTGGATATGACCCAATTTTCGTTCCAGAAGGTTACGAAATCACTTTCGCTGAAATGTCTTTGGAAGAGAAAGGAAAAATCTCACATCGTTCGAGGGCATTTGCGAGATTAATATCGTTTTTGGCATTATAATAAAATGAACCTTAAAATAAAAATTTCTGTGAATTATACAATCATTTCAAAATAATGTATAATTTGCAATCATAAGTGCTAAGATAAAATTAGTTAGCCTAATACTCATGGCATGACTGACAATAACTTGTTCATTGTCAACAATTTATGAGTTTAGTCATGAGTAAATTTGTTCAAGCACTTAATTAAAATAAAACATAGTCAGGAAATATATTGAAATGAAATTTACAAAGTACATTATCACATTATTAGGTCTTGCTATCTTTTGTAGCTGTGAGGTAAAGGATTATGTACAACCAACTGAACTTCCAGAAGCTACGCAAATCGGTAAACAAACTTTTGGCGTAAAAATTAATGAATCAATCTGGACTCCTTTTCAACGATATAAGGCAAATTCAAATTTCAAACCTATGCCCGTAGTGTGGGGACGTATGCAAGGAGAAACGTTGAGACTGACTGTCACTAATCAAGAAACTCGTGAATCCATAAGTTTAATGGTTGATAAAGTGAAAGGTGAAGGAACGTATCAATTCATGACTTATTTTCCAAAAAATGCCATTGAGTTTTCGCCTTATGCAAGCGTATATCAGCGTTGTGTAGGTGCAGATTGTGGACAATATCCTGTGGCTCAAAACACTGACAATGAAGTGGTTATCACTCATTTCGACCCAATTCAAAAGATTTACTCGGGTACTTTCAAGGTTACATTCCAGCATAAAGATAATCCTTTGGAAACGTTTAATTTTAAAGATGGGCGGTTTGATGTTAAAGGTGAATAACAGATTTTAAAATACTAATTGCCTCCTCAATTTCCTTCAAATTCATACTCGCAAAACCCATTCTACAAGCATTCAAATCTCCGTAAGCTGAACCATCGGACAAATACAAACCTTTTGAAGCCACTTTTTTTGAAAGTTCTGATAACGGAAATCGCTTATCAAACTTTGCCCAAATTGCCATGCCCCCATCTGGGATTTTGAAATTTATAACATCTCCCAATTCATTTTTCAATAATTCACAGGTAAAATCTCTTCTTTCTCGATAAGTTTTTAAAGACTTTGCGGTATAACGTTTCAGCGTTCCATCTGCCAGTATATCTGCCAAAACTAATTCTAAAATCGTATCGCCTTGTCGATCCATAATTCTGCGATATTTAACTAATTCTTCAATAATTTCTTGTTTTGCCACGATATAACCGACCCTGAAAGTTGGGGCAATCCTTTTGGTAAATGAGCCTAAATAAATGACTAAACCATGTCTGTCAGCACTGGCTAAGGGTAAAACTGGACGATTGGCATAATGAAAATCATAGTCATAATCGTCTTCAATGATATAAAAACTGAATTTTTCAGCCAAAGCCAAGAGTTTAATTCTCCGTTCGGGTTTGAGTGTAACTGTGGTAGGATGATAATGATGTGAGGTGATGTAAATAGCTTTAATCGGAACACCGCACGCAGACTTCTCTTCACAGATTTCTTCGATAGCGTCCACTACAATTCCGTCTTCATCAATGGGGATTTGATTCAGTTTGAAACCCAGCGATTCAAAAGTCATATTAAAGGCTGGATAATTCAAATCACCCACAATTATTTCATCATTTTTCTGAAAAAGAGCCGTTCCAATTAAGTAAAATGCCATCTGACTTCCACGAGTTGTCAAGATGTTTTCAGGTTGAATATTCATACCCCGAGTTTCATTCAAAAACTGCGAAAATACCTGCCTAAATCGCATCTGCCCATAAGGATGTGTGTATTGCAAAATGGTAGATTCACCAAATTTCACGTAATGAGCGTATAAACGAGCCAGTTCCTCCCGTGGGGCAAGACGTACGTCGGGTAAACCATCGTTAAATGCCAAACGAAAATTTGAATTGACCAATGGGAGTTTGATAATTGTATTTTGAGGAATAATTATCGAAGGAATATCATCAATAAATTTTTGATTATTTTCAGAGAAAGAAATCGGTTTAACACTCGGCAAATTTTGAGAAATAAACGTACCTTTCTGCGGTAAAATCTCAATCCAACCTTGCGAAAAAAGCTCATCATAAGCTGCAATCACTGTTTTTCGATGAAATCCTAATAAATCAGCCATTGAGCGTGTACCCAATAATTTTGTGCCTGTTTTTAGAATTCCTGATTGAATATTCTGACTAATTCCGTTGGCAATTTGCACGTAAATAGGCAAAGACGAATCTTTATTTATTTCGAGTAATGTTTTGAAAGGAATTTCCATCTGGACTATTTGATTATCTAAAAGTGGAGTAATATAACTATCCAGTAAAGGTATAAATTTGTATTTATAAAATAAAAATCATGGAAATAACATATCAAGTAGAAACCAATCTAAGCGTAGCCGAATTTCGTGATGTTTTGGTAAGAAGTACGCTCGGAGAAAGGCGACCTATTAATAATAATGATAGGTTAGAAAAAATGTGCAAAAATGCTGATATTATGATTACAGCACGTTTTGAAGGCAAATTAGTAGGCGTAGCAAGGTCATTATCAGACTTTACTTTTGCCACGTATTTATCTGATTTGGCTGTTGATGAGGAGTTTCAAAAATTGGGAATTGGTAAAAGATTAATTGCCGAAACGAAGAAATTTGTTCCAGAAGGCAAATTGATTTTATTGGCTGCCCCAACCGCCCGAGAATATTATCCAAAAATCGGCATGACACAATTTGAGTATTCTTTTTATATTGACAATTTAGACGAATTAAAACCGTAAAACTTGATTATTAGTATTTTAATTAATTTTTACAAAGTTCCGAACATCGAGTATCGAAGCGGTACGCCCCCCGAACTAAACAACGAAATTTATGTTAGAAAAAACACCCCGCACCACGCCCAGCCGATACGCCAATCAGCGTATGAGTTATGACGAAGCCGTAGTATTCCCAATTTTGGATAATGCTCTGTTTTGCACGGTTAGTTACTCGGTTGACAATCAACCATTTAGTATTCCAACGGCTTTTGTCCGTAAAGAAAACAAACTGTACATTCACGGTTCAGTAGGAAGTTATTTTTTGAGAGAAATTGAAAAAGGAATTCCTGTTTGTATTTCTGTAATGCTAACCGATGATTTGGTAGTGGCAAAATCTGCTTTTAATCATTCGGTAAATTATCGTTCGGTGGTAATATTTTCAAACGCTACGAGAATTGATGATTTTGAAATGAAAGCCTTGTTTTTCAAGGAGTTAACTAATAAAATGGTGCCAAACAGTTGGGATTATTTACGCCCAATGAAGGAAAAAGAAGTGAATAAAACCATGCTTTTAGTATTCGATATTCTGGAAGCATCGGCAAAGTTTCGTTCAGGAATGCCAATGGACGAAGAGGAAGACCAAAATTTGCCGATTTGGTCGGGATTAATACCCATTCCAAGCAACAGACTTACGCCAATTGCGGATGAATTAAGTGTGAATATTCCTTTACCGAAGCACCTAAGATAAAATGGCACGCAGATTACGCAGATTCTTTCAGAAACGCAGATTTTCGCAGATAAATCAAAATCCCCCTAAATGTATTTTCAAATAAAGTTATTTTGTTTACATACTACCTTGTCCTTTTTTATGGTCGCCAAGTTGTTGAAGTGTATATTTGCCTAAAAAAATAATATGCCCTTAATAAAACCCGTAAAAGGAATTTCACCCAAATTTGGAAATAACTGTTGGTGTGCCGAGAACTCAACCATTGTTGGGGATGTGACGATGGGTGACAATTGCACAATTTGGTTTAATGCCGTGGTTCGTGGAGATGTCAATTCCATCATCATTGGCAATAATTCCAACATTCAAGACGGAGCAATTATTCACTGTACTTATCAAAAAACCAAAACTATCATTGGGAATTATGTTTCAATTGCCCACAATGCCATCGTTCATGGTTGTATAATTGAAGATAATGTTTTAGTAGGAATGGGGGCAATTATTATGGATGGTGCCGTCATAGAAACAGGATCAATCATTGCCGCAGGAGCAATTATTACGCAAAATACTCGTGTTCCTGCTGGCACAATATACGCAGGAAATCCAGCAAAATTATTAAAAACAGTATCACCCGAAGCCTCCGAAGTTTTCATGCGGACGGCTAATAATTATGTAATGTATTCAGAATGGTTTAAAGAGGAGTAAGGGAAATAGGAGAAAGGGAAAATAGTATTAAATCCATCTCTTTCTTTCTACTCAACTTTTCTTTTATTTCCTATCTCCATTTTTCCTTTTCTCCTGAAATTATGACCATATTCACAAAAATTATTAACGGCGAGATTCCTTGCCACAAAATTGCTGAAGACGAAAACTTCCTTGCCTTCTTAGATATTACACCATTGGCAGATGGTCATACGCTTGTAATTCCCAAAAAAGAGGTTGATTATATTTTCGATTTGCAAGACGATTTATTATCGGGATTGATATTGTTTGCCAAGAAAATAGCTCCTGCCATTGCTCAGGCGTGTCCGTGTAGGCGAGTAGGTGTATCAGTAATTGGCTTAGAAGTTCCTCATGCCCACGTTCACTTGATTCCGTTGAACTTGATGAATGATATTAATTTTACGAGAGAAAAAATGAAGCCTACGCAGGAAGAATTAACGGCTACAGCTCATAGAATTAAGTCTTTTTTGTAGGATTTTAAACCCCACAGATTTTCACCTGTGGGGTTGCACTATATAGATTAGAACTTTTACTTATTATCTTCTTTCTTCAATACCTTTGGCTGAATTTGAACCTGTAGTTTATCTGATTTTTTACTCATTTCATCCATCAATTTCATACCTAAGAGTCCACTTAATGCTCCATTTTGGTCGTTTGAACCGCCCGTAATCAAAATGTCAGGCATTACTTTAATTCTTTCTCTACCGATACTTTCTGTGATTTTCAACTGCGTAAAGTTACTTTCGCCCATTGCAGAAACGGCTAACTGATACGCTTCGGCATCGGCTTTACCAATCGCTAAAATCTTCTCGGCTTCGGCATTCCCCATTTTGCTAATCTTCTCAGCTTCTGCATTAGCAATCAACTTAATTCGTTCCGATTCTGCTCCTGCTTGAAGTTTCACTCGCTCAGCTTCTGCACCCGCTTGAAGTTTCAAACTTTGTGCTTCACCTTGGGCTTTTTTCACCGATGCATCCGCCACCCGTTCCGCAATAATTACGCCTTGGTCAGCCTTCACAATATCCTTCTGAATCTCTGCAATGGCAGTTTCTTTCTCCAAAGCCTGACGAGTTTCCTGCGCCATTTTTTGCGTTTCGTAAGTAACTTTTTGCTCCTCCGCCAGTTTACGGTCAGTCAAAGTTTTCATCAAAGATTCAGGCGGAACGATATCCCCAATCAAGGTATCCACGGCATTGACATTATACTGAGAAAGTACTTCTGAAATGTAACCACGAGCCATTTCCTGTCTTTCCTTACGTGAACCTAAGAACGAAATCACATCTGAATCTTGGGCGGAGTTACGGAAATAATTACCAATTGTTGGTTCAAGCACCTGGCTTACCAAATTGTGCATATTTCCAAAACGAGCAATAACTTTGGGAGCTTCATAATTTGGAAT
>JAYUIP010000731.1:0-1574 GCA_043765945.1 Arcicella sp. | reverse complement strand
CAAATAACCGATGCCATGCGTCCTTTATGAAATTCATTTGGTCCGTAAACGTTAAAGAATTTTAAACCCGCCCAAAAGAAAGGTGATTCTTCTTGCTTTAATGCCCAAATATCAAAATCATTTTTTGAATCTCCGTAGGGATTTAAAGGCTTCAATTGTGGAATCAAAGACTCATTATCGTCATAACCATTTTCTCCCAAACCATACGTAGCCGCCGAAGAAGCATAAACCAATGGAATTTGATAATCGTGACATTTCTTCCAAATTTTCTTTGAATAATTAAGATTTAATTTATTAAAAATCTCAACATCAAATTCAGTTGTATCGGTTCTTGCTCCGATATGAAAGCAAAATTCAACTTCTTGATAATTAGCATCTAACCAGTCAAAAAAGTGTTCTCGCTCAACTCGTTCTTGGATTTTTTTGCCGTCGAGGTTTTTATTTTTCTGTTCATCAGAAAAATCATCAACGGCAATTATATAGTTAAAACTGTCTTGATTTAAACGTTGAATCAAGCAACTTCCAATAAACCCTGCGGCACCTGTAACAATAATCATAAGAAGTGGAATAAAATTGTATTTATGCGTGTTAGGTAACTATAAAAAACCTTCAAAATTATCATTAAGTTTTGATTTAAACTATACACGATATTCCGAAAAAATATAAATTTTCTAAGAAATCATAGCTTTTTATACCTAATAAATGATAAAATTCTTTTTTCTATATAATAAATTGAGGTAAATCACGATTTAAAGCCAAAATCAGATTTGTGGTTTGGAAACAAGATAAATATATTATTTTTTTGAGAATTGAAATCGTTGTAATTTTGTCTAATGAATTAGTAACGTGTAATAATGACTGATTTTGAATACTATTTATGGGATTTGTTGCTAATGTTTTCCCAGCAAATCCTCCACAATTTAAACACTGAAAACAATGGTTTACGTTAGTAGAAAAGAACATTTCAACGCAGCTCACAGGCTCTATAATCCAAATTGGACGGAGGAAAAAAATCAAGAAGTTTTTGGACCTTGTTCAAATATTAATTGGCACGGACATAATTTTGAACTTATTGTTACGGTAAAAGGAAATCCAGACCCCAACACAGGGTTTGTCATTGACCTCAAAGTTTTAGGTGATATTGTCAAAAAGGAAATTATCGAAAAAGTTGATCACAAAAACCTTAACCTTGACGTAGATTTCATGCAAGGAAAAATGGCAAGTTGTGAAATTTTTGTGATGGAAATTTGGAAAATATTAGCTCCACAGGTTGCAACGGCATCAAAAACTGCCAAATTGCACAGTTTACAATTATTTGAAACACAGAAAAATTTTGTTGAGTATTTCGGGGAGTAAAAGCCCCCTAACCCTCGATGGGGGAATTTTATCAGAACTATTTAATTATGTTTAATTTCCCCATCGGGGGTTAGGGGGCTATGAAGTATTATATCATTGCAGGAGAACGTTCGGGGGATTTGCATGGATCGAATTTGATTAAGGGAATTCGTAAACACGACCCCAATGCTCAAATTCGTGCTTGGGGTGGTGATATGATGCAAAATGCTGGTGCTGAG
>JAYUIP010000730.1:0-13500 GCA_043765945.1 Arcicella sp. | reverse complement strand
TGTTTTCACACGTGAACGATCCTGGGTTTTGGTTATTCAAGGAGTATTTTAATTTAAGTATCAGAGACACCATTCGTTCATGGTCAATGATGGAAAGTATTGTTTCGGTGGTTGGAATTATTGGCGTGATGATTTTGAATTTTGTGGTATAACAGAATATTATTTGGGAAAACGAAAACAACTTGTTTGATTTTTCTACATTTGTGTTTAAATAAAAATGGTATGACAGCAAGAACGTAACTTCTACTCTTCTAATAATAATCCAATAAAACTTGCGAATACAAAAGATTGACGTACCTTTGTGCAAAATTAGTACAAAAACATCCGCACGTCTCTGTGTTCGCTTCGTTGGCACGAAGCACTTCTTCTAAGAGAGGTTTAAGTTTCAGTTGAATGGTTCAACTCACAACTCACAACTCCTCAGGTCGGTCTCCCAGAGCTTTAACGGATGTTCGGGCATCATTAAAGCAAAATTATTACAAATCAATTAAAAATTAGTCGCAGGAAACGAATGGAGCATCATGCCGATGCCCTAGTTATTCTTCATGTCGTTAGATGTGACGCAACAACATTATGAGTGAAATCGCAAGGTTAAGATTCGATGAACTTCCCGTGTCGGAAGATATTAAAAAAGCAGTATTGGATATGGGCTTTGAAACTGCCTCTCCAATCCAATCAGAAGCAATTCCTTATTTATTGGAAGGTCGTGACGTAATCGGACAAGCCCAAACGGGTACTGGTAAAACAGCCGCTTTCGGGATTCCAATGATTGAGAAAGTTATCGCTTTCGATAAATACGTTCAAGGTTTGGTGCTTTGCCCAACCCGTGAATTGGCAGTTCAAGTTACCGAAGAAATCAAAAAATTAGCCAAGTATAAGAAAGGCGTTTACGTGACGACGGTTTATGGCGGTGATTCAATTGATCGTCAAATTAAGTCGTTAAAAGCAGGGGCAAACATTGTTGTAGGTACGCCTGGACGTGTCATTGACTTGATTGAAAGACGTGCTTTGAAATTAGAAAGAGTACAAATGGCAGTGCTTGATGAGGCAGACGAAATGCTCGATATGGGCTTCCGTGATGATATTGAGAGTATTTTGCAAGAAACAAATGAAGACCGTCAAACGGTTCTTTTCTCGGCAACGATGTCAAAGCAAATTATGGCTTTAACATCTCGTTACCAGAACGACCCTAAGTTGGTGAAAGTTGTTAAAAACGAAATCACCAATGCCAATATCGAACAATTATATTTTGATGTAAAAGGCAAGGCGAAAATGGAAGTAATGACTCGTTTGATGGATTTTTACAACGTGAAATTGGCTTTAATTTTCTGTAATCAGAAGAAAAGAGTGGATGAAGTGGTTGAAGAATTAATATTGAGAGGATACGCTGCCGAAGGTTTACACGGAGATTTACGTCAAACACAACGGACAAACGTAATGGCAAAATTTCGTTCGGGTGCAACCACTATTTTGGTGGCTACGGACGTTGCCGCTCGTGGAATTGACGTGAACGATATTGATGCCGTTTTCAATTATGACATTCCATTGGACGAAGAGTATTATGTACACCGTATTGGTCGTACTGGTCGTGCTGGCAAAACTGGAAAGGCTTACACTTTCGTGGTGGGTGCAGAACGTAATCGTTTGAGAGATATTATGAATTTTACGAAAGTAAAAATTGATAAAGGCGTAATTCCATCGTTTTCGGATGTGGTTGGTGTGAAGAAAGGAATGTTTATTGAGCGAGTACAAAACGCTATCCAAGAGGATGATTTGGCACTTTTTGGCGATGTTTATGGTTCATTAACCCATGCTGGATTCTCGAATGAGCAAATTGTTGCTGCCCTTGTGAAAATGACAATGGGTGTTGCAAAAAATGAATTTGCTGATGAGAATTTAGAAGGAGATGCCCGTGGTGATCGTTACGGAAGTCGTGATTCTGGTCGTAATGACCGTTTCGGAAGTCGTGATGGTGGTCGTGGAAATGGAAGCAGCGGTGACCGTTTTGGAAGTCGTGATGGCAGAAGTAATGACCGTTTCGGAAGTCGTGATGGAGGAAACCGTGACGGTGCAAGAAGCTACGGAAGCAACGATTCTCGTGGTGGAAGCCGTGATGGAGCAAGAAGTTTTGACCGTAATGATTCTCGTCCTCCACGTGTTGGTGGCGACCGTCCTCGCACGGGTGAAGACAGAGGTCCAAGAACGGATAGAGCTGGAAAGCCGTATCGTCAGGATGATAACATGGTAAGAATGTTTGTAAATATTGGTTTCGATGAGAAAATCTCACCTGCCAACATCGTAGGAGCATTTGCAGGAGAATCTGGAATTCCAGGAAATACCCTGGGACAAATCAATATATTCGATAAATATACATTCGTTGATGTTCCCAAAGAATACGCAACGACGGTATTGAATCGTATGGATGGAGCGTCAATTAAAGGAAAGAAGGTGAATGTTGAGATTGCAAAGCCAGCTTAATATTCTTTTAAATAAAGAGAATTTTCAATTAAAAATGTTCAATTCTCAATGTTCAAGTGTAAAAAAAGCATCAGTCGAGTTTCGGCTGATGCTTTTTTGTTTATTTGAAAAGTTTGCACTAACTGTGTAACCATAAATGAGAATTAATTACTTATTTTTCTTTAAAGCCTTTATAATTTTTGAGTAAAGCAATTTTTCATCAATGGGTTTAGAGATATAATCATTCATTCCAATGGCAATACATTTTTCATAATCTGCCGTGGTGACATCCGCTGTGAGGGCAATAATAGGAATTTGAGATTTCATTTTTTTACGAATATAGGTAGTTGCCTCAAAGCCATTCATTTCAGGCATTTGTAAATCCATTAAAATAATATCATAATGGTTATCTTTCAATTTCTCAATTGCCATTTTTCCATTATCAACAACGTCCAATTCAAATCCAAAATCCATCAGAATTATTTTGATTAACATTTGATTCAGTGCTACGTCTTCAACCACTAATACTTTAATATTTTTAATTTTTGTTTCATCTTTAAAAGAAATTTCTTGTTCTTCTCTTACTACGTTTTTTTTGAATTGTAAGATGAAACTAAATTTTGTGCCTTTATGAAGCGCACTTTTTACGGTAATTTGACCATTTTGAACTTCAACTAACTGTTTAACAATGGCAAGTCCTAAGCCAGTACCTCCATAAAAAACTTCATTATTTTGATGTGCTTGTTCGAAATCTTTAAAAATAGCATCTAACCTATTGGCTGGAATTCCTATGCCCGTATCTGTTAAAATAAACTCAATAGTTACAATATCTTCATCTTCGTCAACCATCAAAATTTGTAGCGTTATTTTTCCTCTTTCAGTAAATTTCACGGCATTACTCATTAAATTCAAGATTATTTGTCGCAATCTAATGGGGTCCCCTTCAATTATTTGAGGAATTTTAGTGTCATATTCTTTAATAAACTTTAAATTTTTCTCTTTAATTTTTATCTCAAACAATTGCAACATGGCAGCAATAGAATCAAGCAGATTGAATGGAGTTTGTTCAAAAACCATTTTTCCAGAATCTACTTTTGCAATGTCCAGAATATCGTTTATCAATATAATTAAAGAATCTCCCGATGTTTTAATGGCATTTACATATTCTTTTTGTTTTTCATCTAAATCAGTTTTCAAAATTACATTTGTAAAGCCCACAATGGCATTCATTGGCGTTCGGATTTCGTGGCTCATATTCGACAAAAACTGTTGCTTGGCTTTCACGGCATCTTCGGCAATTTGAGTTTTCATTTCAGCATTGTTTTTTGCTTCAATTAGCTCGTTTTTTGCCATTACATGAGAACTTACTTCGGTGGCAATCACAACCACGCCAGAAATTGTTTCGTCAGATTCGTAATAAGGCTGGTAAACAAAATTGAAATAAACATCTTCTATCCTATCGTTACGTTTCAACTGAACAAGCGATTCGTAGGCTTGATATGGAATTCCCGTTTTGAAAACTTTATCAAGCATGGCAGGAAAAGGAGTGTCTTTAATTTCAGGTAATATTTCCAACATAGTTTTTCCTTCAACATCTTTTCCTTTTCCCCACATTTCTTTGATGCTATCATTGGCGAGCGTGACAACCAAGGTTTCGCCTTTCATGATGGCAAAAGCAAATGGCGAATTCATGAGCAACAAATTATACCGCTTATTGCTATCCTCAATAACTTTTTTATCTTTTTTCTCAACTTCAAGTTGCACCTCCAACTCCTTCTTTTGTTTCACTTCAAGCTCAATTGCCAACCTTTTCACTTCGGTGATATCAGCAATAGTAAGCACAATTAATTCTTCGTTCTGACTACGTTGGATAATACGGTGGGCATTGAGTAGCATTGTTTTTTGCCCAATTATTGGAAAGTTTTGTTCAACCTCAAAATCATGAAAACGAACATTTTTTGGCACAATATCCTCTAAAAGTTCACGCAAACGAGGGATATTCCACTGGTTGTTACTTAATTTATAAAGCGATACTCCCGTAATATCATCTTCAATTACTTGAAACATTTTGCAGAATGACTTATTGGCTGATTTAATTCTGATGTTTTTATCCAAAATCAAAACGGGTTCATGTACGGTGGCAATGATGCCTTCATAATAGGTATAAAGTTCCTCAATTTGCTGAATTCGGGCGTGAAGTTCCTGGTTGCTGGTGGTGAGTTCTTCATTGGTTGATTCAATTTCTTCTTTTGAGGTTTCAAGTTCTTCGTTCAAACTTTGGAGTTCCTCATTACTCGAAATTATTTCTTCATTTGCACTCTGCAACTCTTCGTTAGCGGCTTCTTGGTCGTGCGTAATTGAACCCATATCGGCACGTGCTACTGCCAATTCTTCTTCTAATTTTTTGATTCTGCGATCTTTACCAACAGAATTATTTTTTACTCCTCCTGACAAAGTATTTTCTGACGATTCCATTTCCTGCCCCGTGAAAACAACAATCAATAGTGGTTCTTCCCCCTCAACTTTAAGTGGGGCAACTTCTATATTTACCATCTTTACCGTATTTTTTACCGTATCTCGACTCATCTCCATACCCGTTTTGCGAATCGTCTGTTTAGTTTTAATAGCGTGATGAATGGCATTTCGAAGTTCAAAGGTAATTTCGGGATGAGCCATTTTTAGAATATTAAAACTTGCTTTTCCCGATGAATTTTGAAGATAAGGGGTGGTTATGCCCTTAAATTGAAGAATTTCCAAATCGTGATTAATAATCACACTCGCTGGCACGTATTGGGCGAGCAACACGGCATCAAAAGCATTTCCAAGATTAGCATTGGCTGAAACAGACATTTTTTTAGGAATTGGGTTAGCACGAACGCTGATATCTGAAGGTTCAGCTTGGGTAATGCGAGTGTTAATATCAGGATTTCTGTGTGAACCTGAATTCTTTTTACGGGTATAAAACTTAAATTTTTTATTCAGAATTGTAAAAAGTTGTACCGAATTTCCAATCGTTTCGGATTTACCCAGCATCAAATACCCGCCATCATTAAGGGCATAATGAAAGGTATTGATGGCTTTTTTCTGAGCCATCGTATCAAGATAAATCAGAAAATTGCGACAACTGATAAAATCCATCCGAGAAAAAGGCGGATCGTTTAGGATGTTGTGTTGAGCAAAAATGCAAACATCTCTTAACGATTTTGATATTCGATATTTATCTTTTGATTTCGTAAAGAATTGTTGTAGCCTTTTGGGCGAAATATTTTTAAGTTGATTCTCTGAATATTCTCCCATGCGGGCAACGGCAATTGCCTCAGCACTTAAATCAGAGGCAAAAATCTGGAATGGAATATTGACGGTATTATTTTGCTGAATTTCCAATAACGATATGGCAATGGAATACACTTCTTCGCCCGTTGCACAAGCAGCAACCCAAATTCTGAGCGTATCGCCTTGTACTTTACCTTTGAGTAATCGAGGTAAAATCGTCTTTTTCAGTAAGGTAAATGCCTCAGTATCTCTGAAAAATTCAGTAACGTTTATCAACAAATCCTGATAAAGAACATCAACTTCATCATTTTTTTCATTTAGAAATTTAGCATATTGGTCAATGGTTTTTATTTTGTGAATTAGCATCCTCCGCAACATTCGCCGTTTTATGGTATTCATTTTATAATGACTAAAATCAACGTTTTTTCGCTTGTGCAGTAATTGCAAAATAACCATTAAATCAGGATTACTGTTCTCAATGGCATCTTCGGGTGTGGATTTCACCACATTTCGCTTTATCAACGGGTGTTTACCCATCCAGCCTAATTCAGTCGCAATTTCTTTAGGAGATAACACAAAATCAACTACACCTTCGGCAATGGCTGAATTGGGCATACTACTAAATTTGGCAGAATCATCCTGAGCAAAAGTGATGCCACCCGCCAATTTAATTTCTTTCAAGCCTCGTGTTCCATCACTTGCACTGCCCGATAGCACAACGCCAATTACATTTTCTTTATGAGTTTCGGCTAAGGAAGAAAACAGCACATCAATGGAAAGGTTAGAGGTTCTATTTTTTAAGCGTGGAAGCAATTTTATGTGTCCATCAACCACTTCAATTTCCTTATTATGAGGAATAATGTAGAAATTATTGGGTTCCATTTTTTCCATATCATCAATGTCCTGCACTTTCATCTCAGTGACTTTTGATAAAATGGGCGTGAGCATACTTTTGTGGTCAGGGCTGAGGTGTTGTACATAAATATATGCCATTCCCGTAGTAGGGGAGAGGTTCTGTAATAATTGGATAATGGCTTCAAGCCCTCCTGCCGATGCCCCAATGGCAACCACGGTGAAAGGATTTTCAGGGATATTAATCAAATTTGACCCTATTCGGGGCAGTATTTTTTCGTCCTCTTCAACATTTGGTTTAAAGAGCGTTTCTTTTGAATGATTTACTTTTTTTAATGGTTTTGGAGATGCTTTTTTCATTATTATAGGTTATTTGTTTGTTGAAGGTAACGTTAATTAACCAACTATTTTCAATTATGGTATTTAGAATTAAATTAATTAATAGATTTATGTAGGTAATAAACATAAATGAAGTTATGCAGTGATTTCAAGTAAACAATTGATATTCAGACTTTTGGCGTGTCAATCACGATTTACTAATCACCATTTACGTTTTAATTGACCGATGTTACGCAGTGAATAGTCCGAAGGACTTAAATTTGAATAGCCGTAGGTGAAACCTACGGAAAATGTATAATGGTCACCAAAACCCTGAAAGGGTTAAATAAATACTAATAGTCCATTTAACCCTTTCAGGGTTATTTTACATCATTCTTGCACCTACGGCTATTCAAATTTAAGCCCTTCGGGCTTGCGTAACATGAGTAATTGATACAAAAACAATCAAAAGAAAACAATTGGGTAGTTGAAAAACTGTGAATTATGAAAACATTTTAATTAATTATGTAAAACAGAAATAAAGTTAATGTGTCAATTTTGTATCACGGTTTTACCTTTAAACATTTAACCGTAGAGTGGTAAAAGAGAAAAAGAACCATGAAATTATTAATGCAAATATTTTTAGTATAGAAAATCCTTGTCAAACGTACAAAACGCTTGGTAAAGTTATAAGTCTAACTAATTTTTGATTTTTCATTATTAATTTCATACTTCTGAAAAGAAATGTAGTTTTTAATAGTGGTTAGGTGTTTATATAACGTTCTTCATTTTTGGAGAACGTTTATTTTTTTTAAGCAAGTCAATTTTTTCAATTCCCTTATCAAATTGTGAGATGTGCCAAAATTGTATTGCTAATAAGTTTTTCAATATCTTTGTCAAAAACAAAGTGAATGAAAATAAAAATACTTGAATGGATTAAAAGATATGGTTTGGCGGAGATTATTTCCTTATTGTCAACAGTTTTGTCTTCATGGATTACTTTTGAATATACACAAAATCAAATCAAAATGGCTATTGCAGCAACTTGGGCAGGGAATTTAGGATATTTTGGCACCATTTTAATTCAAGATATTTTTGAAGCGAAGGCTCAATTAATAAGTGTAGGAAAACAATATACAATCGAAACTTTTTATAAAAATGCCCGTGCTTTATTTATAGAATTCGGAATTGCTGAAGTATTTGATACTTTCTTAATCCGTCCAACATTACTGTATTATTTTCCAATTTGGCTTGGAAATTTATCATTAGGAGTAATAGTGGCAAAGTTTACGGCTGACATTACTTTCTACGTACCAGCCATTATAAGCTACGAATTATCAAAAAAGAAATTAAGGAATTTTGAGTAAAATATTGGATAATTTTTAATTAACATTTGTTAAAATAGCATTAATTCTTCCCACTTTGATACCCTTAAATGCTCAATTAAATTTATATTTTTCTATCATAATTAGGTATTTTTCCAAGTTTAAATTTACCGATTCAATGATATTTTAAATAATTTTCATTATAATTTATCATAAATTAAAAATAAATGTGATTATAGTTACTTGATTTTCAATATTTTGAAGATTATTTTGAATAAAATGGGTAAATTGTTATGACAAAGTAAATTATATTTTCATAAATTTGGCAAGATATTTGTGGAAAGGGTATTTAGTTGTGTAATCCACAAATATAATACCAACCTTAATTCTCAATAGTACCTTACTGCCTGATATTATGCAAAAACTTTCCCTTAATCAGTCACAACAGCAAAGATTATCTCCACAACAAATTCAATTTATCAAATTGTTGCAGATACCTACGTTTGAACTTTCCGCTCGAATTGAAGAAGAACTCGAAATAAATCCTGCTCTTGAGGAAGGAATGGAAATGGAAAATGACGTGAAAGAACGTGATGAGTATGACGATGATTTTGACGATTATGCAGAAGAAGAGTTTGGGGATTTTAATGACCGTGAAATTGATATTGAGTCATATCTACACGACGACCATAGTGGTTATAAAATGCAAGGTGATGGCAACGGAGACGATGAAGACAAGGAAATGCCCATTGCCATGATTTCAAGTTTGACCGACCACCTTATCTCACAATTAGGCTTTCTCCGTTTAGAAGAACAACAAGAAATTATTGGAAAACAGTTAATTGGCTCAATAGAGACGGATGGTTACATGCGTCGTCCATTGCAAGCTGTTGTGAATGATTTAGCTTTCACACAAGGGGTTTATACAACTTCTGAGGACGTGGAGGCTGTTTTGAAACAAATTCAGACTTTTGACCCCGTTGGAATAGCCGCTCGGGATTTGCAAGAATGTCTTCTAATTCAATTGGGCAGGAAAGATACCAACGAATTAGGTGTTCAAAATGCTATCAAGATAATTGCGGATAATTTTGATGAGTTTGCTAAAAAACACTACGAAAAAATTCAGAAACGTTTGGGAGTTGATGATGAGGGCATGAAGCAAGCAGTGAAAGTTATCACAAAATTAAATCCAAAGCCAGGTTCAGCAGAAGAGGATGGTGTGGTGATTCAATATTTAATGCCTGATTATTTACTTTTCAATAATAACGGTAAATTAGAACTTTCTTTAAACTCTAAAAATGCTCCTGAATTACGAGTAAGCCATTCTTTCCACGAAATGTTGGATACTTACGATAAATCTGATAAAAATAACCGCATCATAAAAGAGACTGTAACGTTTATTAAACAAAAATTGGATTCGGCAAAGTGGTTTATTGATGCTATCAAACAACGTCAAAATACTTTATTAAGAACGATGCACTCTATTTTAGAATATCAAAAAGAGTTTTTCTTAACGGGTGATGAAACAAAACTAAAACCAATGATTTTGAAGGACATTGCCACGCAAATTGAGATGGATATTTCAACGGTTTCGAGGGTTGCAAGTAGCAAATCGGTTCAAACAGAATTTGGTCTTTATCCTTTAAAATATTTTTTCTCAGAAGGAATTGCCACGGATTCAGGCGAAGATGTTTCAAGTCGTGAGGTAAAAAATATACTGAAAGAATTAATTGATAATGAACCAAAGAAAAGCCCTTTATCTGATGACAAATTGGAAAAATATTTAAACGAAAAAGGATACAATATCGCCAGAAGGACCGTTGCGAAATACCGTGAACAGTTAAATATTCCAGTAGCTCGTTTACGGAAACAGTTGTAAATCAGTTAGCAGTGAATAGTTAAGTATGTAGTAGAATTTAGTTTGCAGTGAACAAAATGAGTACCTAACATCTTCATTACAAGAGAGTTATAGGTATTTTTCACCGACTGAATACTGCAAACAGCGTGTTCCGAACTAATTACTGTCTACTACTTATCAGTAAATAGTTATTAGTGAACGATAATTAGTTATCAGTAAACAGTTTTCAGTTAACGCCAAACATGATTTGAATTCCCATTATTTATTTTCCAAAATAGATACTGGGAATTTTATTTATGTCTAACTTTTATTTGTAATTTGTATTTCTTTACAACTTACGACTGATAATTGTCCATTAAAAACTAATCACTGATAATTGTTACCTAATAACTGATAACTTTTCACTGCTAACTATTTACTAATAACTGAATTGACTACTCGTTTTGCTCAAATACTTTCCGCTTTATTGCATCCGCTATTAATGCCTACAATCATTTTTGGGATTTTATTTTACATAGCTCCAGAGTCAATTCAAAATCTTGAATTGTTTAATGATTCTGCTCGTGTGGGCTTAATGAGCCTTAAAATGGGACTTTTGGTATTGATATTTCTCCAAACTTTCGTGTTTCCAGTTTTCACTATTTACTGTCTCCATCGTTTTGGCTTTGTGCAGGACTTGCGGATGGAAACCCTGGAAGATAGACGGCTTCCCTACCTAATAACAGTGGTGATTTACACGTTCGTAGCAATTTTTTTCACCTTAAAATTGAAACAATTACCCGAGGTGGCTGTAATAATGACGGGCATTGCTTTCTCAATTGCAGCGGTTGCCATCGTAAGTATATATTGGAAGATATCTGCTCACGCCGTTGGAATAAGCGGGGCGTTGGGAGCCTTGGTTGGTATCTTAATAAAGTTTGGAAGCAATCAACTTTTTTATCCCATTATTGCAGTAATTTTAATTGCAGGACTTTTAATGGCAGCCCGTTTGCACCTAAATGCACACACACCAGCACAGGTAATTGTAGGATCATTTTTGGGCTTATTCGTAAGTCTTTCGGTGGTGCTTTTCAGTGGTAATTTCTTTTAAAATCTTCAACAAAAAACGCTTATGTTTAATCATCTTATTTACGAAAATAAGGAAGATATTTGTACAATAACCCTTAATCGTCCAGCGGTTTATAATGCCCTTAATCCTGTTTTAATTCAAGAAATTACGAAGGCATTTACTGATGCGGGGGAAGACTCTACTATTCGAGTTGTTATCCTCACAGGCATGGGTGATAAAGCCTTTTGTTCAGGGGCAGATTTAAAGAATGGAATAAGAAATGAAACAAGTTTAGGAGATGCTTTACGTAGTGGATATAATCCTATGATATTGTCAATCAGAAATTTAGCTAAACCAGTCATTTGTAGATTAAATGGCGTTGCCGCTGGTGCAGGATGTTCATTGGCGTTGGCTTGTGACATAATTATTGCCTCAGAATCTGCTCGAATGTCCCAAATTTTTGTGAATATTGGGTTAATTTTTGATGCAGGATCTTCGTATTTTTTGCCTCGATTGTTGGGTTCACAAAAAGCATTTGATTTAGCTTCAACGGGCAGGATTGTGGAAGCAAAAGAATGTTTAGCATTAGGATTAGTTAGTAAAGTTGTTCCGCAAGAAAAATTGGATTTTACGGTGGATCAAACGGCAAAAGTTTATGCCAAATCTGCAACCCAAGCCATTGGTTTAATCAAAAAAGTTTTGAATCAATCATATCATTCAACATTGGAACAAATGCTGGAATTGGAAGCGGTTAATCAAGATATTGCGGGTAAAACGGATGATTTCAAGGAGGGAGTATCAGCTTTTTTAGGAAAAACAATACCCGATTTTAAAGGTTTTTAGGTCACAAAGTTTCGTAGAGTTAGGAAACACGAATTTTCACAGCATTACATAATTAAGGGAAATTGTAAATTTAAACGTACCATGTTTGATTTGGAGAAACTTTCCGAAAGGTTTCAACCCTTAACGGAGTTATTTCGGGAAGTTAAACAGTACTCTTATTTTTACAATTGCCCTAAATATAAATACCTTTGTGTTAATCCACGCCTAACTCTGAGCGACTTTGTGACCCGCCTTAACTCTCCACAGATAAATCAACGCCAAAAAAGCTAAAAACGCCGATAAATAGTATGAAATAGCCATATTTTCTACTTTTCCCTTGTATATATATCCTGCAAAAACTGCCCCAACACCAATGCCTACTTCAAGAGCAATGTAGGTAGTTGCCAAAGCTCTTCCTCGATAATTCTCATGCGATAAATCAACTGTCCAAGCCATTAAAGTTGGTGTGTTGAAACCCCAGGAAAAACCAAAAATAACAGACGCAACAACAAACACCCACACGGAATCCACAAGGGCAAACATAAACATCGAAATTACCATCAAAATAGCTGAAACTATAAGTATAGGAATTCGACCGTATTTGTCCGAACTTTTTGAAAATGTAAAACGAACTACTAAGGAAGCAATGGTGGAAATGGTGAAGAATAATCCTTTGTTAGTCATTCCTAAAAGTTTAGTTTGGTCTGCCACAAGGGTCAAAATTACACCCGAAGAAAATGAAACTAAAAGCATCACTAAAAAAGCAGGTAGCACTCTTGGTTCAAAGATATCTACCCATCCAATCTTGAACAATTTTAATGAAAAAGGCTGTTTCTGTGCTTTTGGTAGTGTTTCTTTCATGTTCAATAATATTAAAATTGAACATAAAGCAAATGCCGAAGAGGTGAAAAACATCATATTTATGGTGGTCAAAGTCACTAAATAACTTCCAATGGTTGGTCCAATTGACATACCCGTAGCCGTAAAAATCCCCAGCATTCCTTGTGCTTCCCCTCTTCTGTTTTCTGGAATAATATCTGCTACGTAGGCAGCAGTTGCGGTTGGTTTTGTTCCCGTAGAAAATCCATGTAAAAATCTCAGGAATAAAAATCCCAAAACGGTATGAACAAAAGGATAAATTCCGCTACAAACGAAACAAACGATTGAGCCAAATGCCATAATGGGAACTCGTCCGATTGTATCCGTTAATTTTCCAGAAAATGGGCGTGAAAATCCTGCTGTTAAAGTAAAAAGTGCGATGATGTAACCGATATATTCCTTGCCTCCCATGCTTGCTAAATAATCGGGCAATTCAGGAATCATCATTTGAAAACTGGCAGAAAATAGGAAGTTACTTGTGCATAGTAACCAAAACTGAGTGGTATAAATAGAAGACTGTTTTTCCATTTGCAAAGATAAGAACTGTAAACTGATGCTTCTGCATCGGACGAAATTTTTTCTACATCCGATGTTGAAGCACCAATCTATAAAATCTTATAAATATCAACTGAATCAATTTTGTCTTTTAATTCTTTGATATTAATACT
>JAYUIP010000729.1:0-4685 GCA_043765945.1 Arcicella sp. | reverse complement strand
CTTTTGGAGATTCAACCACCGCTAATTTTGCCTCTTCGACCTTCACAGGCTCAACGGCTTTTGGTACTTCGACCACGACAGGTTTTGCTGGAACGACTTCGGCTTTCGCTTCAATTTTCTCAGGCTCCATTGCCTTCTCTACTTTCGGTATTTCTGTAACAACTGCAACAGGCTCAGTTTTGGGCGTGTTTCTTGAATATAGAGGCATATAGTCTTCATCCTGTCTTTTCACAGGGACAAAAACATCTTCCTCCGCAGCCTTGTGTTGAATTGGGGCGGATTCTTGCAAAAGACTTCCCGCTCCAAATTCTTTGGCTACGATTTTCAGTTGTTCAAAATTTAATTTGGCATTTGGGTTATTCTCAACCTTATGACCTTGGACAGATAGCTTTTGTACGATGGTTGAGGTACCCACGCCAATTTGCTTTGCCACAAGGCTCAAACGCATCATTTTATCTTCTGTCATGCTTGTTAATTGATACTTTTCTATAATGTTATTTTGTAATTGTGTGTTAGAGTGACTGAGTCGAAATAATTGGGTGGGAAAACTAAATGGGTCGATACACTCAGTCACTCTATCACACAATTACTTTTTAAACTTATTCAAACTCGGAACGTAGGATTGTTAAAATATCGTTCACCGTTTCTTCTTCAAGCTCAGTACGGCGAATTAACTCTTCGCCATCCAATGCCAGAACTTGCTTGGCAGTATCCAAACCGATTTTATGTAATTCAAGAATCACCCAGTCTTCGATTTCGTCAGAAAATTCTGTTAAGTCCACATCTTCATCATCCACCTCTGATTCTTTAATATCACGGTAAACGTCTAATTCATAACCTACTAACTTCCCTGCTAATTTAATGTTTTGTCCACCTTTACCAATTGCCAACGACACTTGGTCTGGTTGTAAATACACCGCAATGCGTTTTTTCTCCTTATCAATCTTCATCGAACTCACTTTGGCGGGGCTTAAAGCACGACCAACCAAAAGTTCAAGATTTTCAGTATAGTTTATAACGTCAATGTTCTCGTTTTGTAACTCACGAACAATTCCGTGAATACGAGAACCCTTCATCCCTACGCAAGCTCCCACGGGGTCAATACGGTCATCATACGATTCTACGGCTACTTTTGCCCGTTCGCCAGGCTCACGAACAATTTTACGAATCATGATTTGACCATCATAGATCTCTGGAATTTCTTGTTCAAATAAGCGTTCCAGAAACACGGGAGAAGTTCTCGAAAGAATAATCTTCGGTGTTCCGTTATTCATATCAACTTTGTGAATAACCGCTTTTACTGGCTCACCTTTCTTGAAACGGTCTTTTTGAATCATTTCAGATTTTGGAAGGGTCAATTCGTTGCCTTCTTGATCTGTAATGATAAATTCTTTTCCAATAATTTGATACACATCTCCCGATACCATCTCACCCACCAAATCCTTATATTTTTCAAAAAGTCCTTCTTTTTCCAAATCTTTAACTTTCTGAATAAGCGTTTGACGAGCCGTCTGAACGATTCTACGTCCAAAATCTTCCAACTTAACCAATTCAGCAACTTCTTCCCCAATTTCAAAAT
This sequence comes from Arcicella sp., assembly GCA_043765945.1. Classification (GTDB taxonomy): domain Bacteria; phylum Bacteroidota; class Bacteroidia; order Cytophagales; family Spirosomataceae; genus Arcicella. Next base: position 3,106 of record JAYUIP010000729.1, on the reverse strand, counting down.
CGGGTTCAATTTTCTTCGCTTCTTCTAAGGGTATTTTATCGTAATCCCAGATGTCTTCTGAATTATCATCAACAATTTCACGAGTACGCCACATTTCTAAGTCGCCACTGTCGGGATTGATAATAACATCAAAATTTTCATCTGTTCCGTATCTCTTACGAATCATGGTGCGGAAAACTTCATCCAGCACTTTTATCATCGTTGGACGATCAATGTTTTTTTCTTTTGCAAAGTCGGCAAACGACGAAATTAATTCTGCACTATTCATCTTTTCATATTTATTACAATGATAGAATGATTGATTGATAGAATGATTAAATATTTACCCCAATTGGAAGATAATATTACATCATTATATCATTCACTCATTCACTCATTATTTGAACGATATTTGTACTTTGGCTTGTTTAATATTCTCGAAAGCAATGGTTAGGCTTTCTATGAGTACAACTTTTTTGCCTTTTGATTTCTTTGGTTCTTCTTTTAAAACGATTCCTTCGTCAGTAACGTTCTCTAATGCTCCAATTTTCTCACTGCCTTCCACTAATTGTATTTTCAAATTTCTACCAATATTTTTCAAGTATTGACGTTTAGAATTTAATGAAAAATCAACGCCTGGTGATGATACTTCTAAGTTATATGCGTCTTTTATTAATTCGTTAGTCTCAATAAAATGGGCTAATCTCCTACTGATTGAGGCACATTCTTCAATTTGAATTCCTATATCGGTATCTAAAAGTATGGTAATGGTCTGGCGAATTTTGCCTTCACTCACTTTTACTTCAACAATAAAAATTCTGTCGTCTTCTAAGTAAGGTTGAAGCAATTCGGTTATTTGTTCTTTGGTCATTGCTGGTGATTTGTGATTTGCGAGTGGTGATTGGATTAAAAAATTTATAGAAATTTTAACTAATTACCAATCACTAATTACTAATCACTCAATAAAATTTAGAAAACAAAAAAGAGGGATTTACGACCCCTCTTCCTTTAAATTCTCCGCAAAATTAATGAATTGCTTATCAAAAAACAAGTATTTTTGATGGAGGATTAAATATAAAAACTTGATTTCTAAGAATTTGTCAATATTAACGGGTTAAAATGCTGAAATTCAGAAAAGAATGTTTTACTTGAACAATAGATAACAAGATTATGTCAGTAACAGAATTTCATAAACTCATAGACAATATTGAAGATGAGGCTCGTTTACAGGATTTATTCGACTCTGTGGCATTTTATTCAGGTCAAGATTCAACGTTACCAAATGAAAATTCTTCTGAAATGATTAGTAATTTAAAATCGTCTATTTCACAGGCTGAATCTGGAAAAGTAATTTCTACGGAACAATTAAAACAAGAAGTCAGAAAAGCATTAATTTAATTTTTGGCCACCCAACTCTTCATATCATCATCTGAAAAAAGATTTGACAATGAAAATTGAGGTTTAGCATTCCTTACATTCTCTTCAATTGTTTTTATATCTTCCTCACTCAATTGTGATTGTATTAAACGGAAATAATGTTTCTTTTTCATCAATAATTCTTCGTGCGTTCCAATTTCAGCTATTTGTCCAGCATTTATTACGACAATTTGATCGGCTTGCTTAAAGGTACTTAGTCTATGTGCCGCAATAATTACGGTTCTATTTTTGAAAAATTCTTCTAAAGATTGTAGAATCTTACTTTCATTTTCAGAATCTAAGGCATTGGTGGCTTCATCTAAAACAATAAATTGAGGATTTTGATAAATGGCTCTTGCTAATAAAATTCGTTGCTTTTGTCCTTGGCTTAAACCCCTTCCAGTTTCTCCTATTCTGGTTTGATAGCCCAATGGCAGGTTTGAAATTTCTTGCTCAATATTTGCTATACTTACTGCATTTTGTAGTTCTTTATAATCTAAATTTTCGTCTTCCAAAGCAATATTATTGAGAATGGTATCATTATAAATCCTACCTTCCTGTAAAACAGCTGAACAATTTTTCCTCCATTGCGTAAGGCTTATTCCATTCAGATTCATATTTCCCAACATAATATCACCATAGGAGGGTTTGTAAAAACGAAGTAGGAGTTTTAAGAGCGTGGTTTTGCCACTGCCACTATGCCCCACAATGGCTGTCATTTTATTTTCTGGAATTTCAAAAGTAATATTTTTCAATACAAGTTCATTACTGCCTTGATGTTGAAAAGAAACATTTTTTAGCGTAATAGTTTTATTAGTGGGTAAATTAAAATTGTTAGTATTACTCTCATTCTCTTCCGAGGCGATTTGGTCAATTTCCGCCAATCGTTTAAAGCTAATGCTTGCCGATTGTGAATATTGAATGAATGTAACCAATTGAGCAATTGGTGAATTAAGAAAGCCTATGATGAATTGTGTAGAAATCATCTCTCCCATTGTCATATTACCATCTAAAACTGCCTTTGCACAAAAGAAAGTGAGAAAAATATTTTTTAAGTTGTTGATAATCTGAGAACCTAAATCTTGGGTTTGACTGATGGTTAAGGACTTTAAATCTACCTTGAATAAACCTGCCTGTATGGCTTCCCATTTCCAACGGCGTTTTTTCTCATAATTAGAAATTTTAGTGTCTTGAACGGTGTTTATGGTTTCTACCCAATAACTATGATTTTTACTCTTTAACTCATGAGATTTCCAATCTAATTTTTCTTGAATTCTTAGAAAAAGCAAAATCCAAACGACGTATATAATGCTTCCTACTAAGAAAATCCAAAATAAATTGATATTAAACGTAAACAAGATTACGCCAAAAACTATCAAATTGAGCATTGAAAAAATTGTATTCAAAAGAACATTACTGACGAATGTTTTAATACGGTCGTGGTCTTCTGCCCTTTGTAGAATATCGCCTACCATTTTGCTTTCAAAGTAGGTGATTGGTAGTTTCATTAGTTTGATTAAATAGTCTGAAACCATTGCAATATTGAGCCTACTGGTAAGATGTGCCAGTAGCCAATTCTTCAAAATATTTGCTAAACCCGATGCCAGAATTAGTAAAATATTAGCCCCCAAAAGAATATAAATAAATCCTATATCATTGGTACGAATACCTACATCATATATGGCTCGTGTGATGAACGGCAAGGTTGCTT
>JAYUIP010000728.1:0-1579 GCA_043765945.1 Arcicella sp. | reverse complement strand
CGGCAACAATATTTTCAAAATTGTATATTCCCGTGAGATGAGATTTGTAATAGCCGCCTTCGGGGTCTGCAAAAATTACGAAAGGACTGTCTTCTAACATCGTAATAATCGTTTGAAAACGTCGATTATCATCCGTTGTGTAGGTTATAATTTCATCAAACCCTTGTCGTTCCAACGCCATTTCGTGAGTAGGAACGGAGGCAGCATTCACAAAAATGGTTTGATTATTTTCAGCTAACCAATCAAATAATTCTCCTTTCCCTTTTCGAACACCTTCCAAACCTCCAAAACCTTCTAAATGAGCCTTTCCGATGTTAGTAATGAAGCCATGCGTAGGTTCACAAATCTCTACTAATTCTTTAATGTCGCCTTGTTTATTGGCTCCCATTTCGATAATTGCCATCTGAATAGAATCATCAATTGCTAAAATCGTTAGTGGAACGCCAATATGATTATTGAGGTTTCCGATGGTTGCATAAGTTTTAAATTTTGTAGATAAAATGCTGTTAATCAGTTCTTTAGTAGTAGTTTTTCCATTTGAACCCGTCAAGGCAATAAAAGGAATGTTTAATTGTTGGGCATGAAAATTTGCTAAATTTTGTAGCGTTTGTAAAACATCTTGAACTAACAAAATATTCTCGTTAATCACAACTTCTGGATTATCAACAACAGCATATTTTGCACCGTTTTTGAGTGCTTGTTCTGCAAAAAGATTTGCATCAAAATTTGGACCTTTTAAAGCAAAAAACATAGAGTCAGTAGGTATTTTGCGAGTGTCGGTTGAAACCCCAGAACATTCTCTGTATTTTTGGTATAAATCAATAAGCGAAATCATATTTTTTTTCGTTATGTTTTTGAGGATTTGTGTTCATTAGTCAGACGATAGTCAGACCTGTGAAAATTATCGGTCTGACTATTGTCTGACCTTTTTTAGACCACGAAATTAATCTATTGAAAACATAAAATCTAATCTATTGTGATGCAAGCAACTTTTACTCAAAAAAAATCATTTTTAAGCTTCATTTTTCTCATTTTATTGAGTAATGAAAGAAGTTACGCCCAAGATTTTACGTTCAAATTTGATAATTCCCTAAAAATTATTCAAAACGGACAAATGCTTCCCAATGCTTTTGCGGGTGGATTAAATGCACCACAATTTTCTACTTGTAAATTAGATAATGACGGTATTGAAGACCTTGTTGTTTTTGATAGAACTGCCCAAAAAATTTACACTTTTTTAGCTCAAAAAGACAATACTGGCAAGTATTTTTGGCAATATTCTCCTCAATATGAAAACGCATTTCCGAAAATTCAGAATTGGATTTTACTAAGAGATTATAATCGTGATGGTAAGAAAGATATTTTTACTTTTACGCCAAATGGTGTTAAAGTTTATCAAAATATAACCACCACAAATTTATCCTTTAAATTGGTTGCTGACCCTGTTTTTACCACAGGATATTCGGGGAGATTAAACTTGTATATAAGTTCAACAGACGTTCCATCAATCACGGATATTGACAATGATGGAGACGATGATATTGTCGTTTTTGATGCTTCTGGAAACTTTATTCTCTAT
>JAYUIP010000727.1:0-13545 GCA_043765945.1 Arcicella sp. | reverse complement strand
ACATTGAAAATTTATTTACTTTTCTACGAAGAATGATCAGCCACAATTACCCAACTCCCTTTCATTTTACGCCACAATAAAGTATAGTGCCCACCAACGTCTCCTTTTTCAGGGCGAGTTAAATGCCATTTTCCTATAACAAAACACGCATCTTTTGAGCTAAAATTGACTTTAATTATGTCAAATTTTAACGTTCCCATCGTTGATTTATCTGGATATGTTTTCTTGTATCTTTCTAAAGTAGATTTATATCCATAAGTAACGCCCGACTTCCCAATGTACATCAGCGAGTCAGATTCCCAATATCCAATCATAAATTCATCCACATTTCCGTTGTTCCAAGCCTTTGTTTGACGGTCTAAAATACTGAGGATTTGATTTTTATCTTTCTGTGTTTGTGCTTCGGTAGTAAAAGAATAAAACGCAATTAATAAAAGTAGTAATTTTTTCATGGGTAAATTTTCGTAAATTTGAGTTATACTTTGACAACAATAATATGAAATTGAAAGAATATTTTGAAAAATACAAAGACTATTATTTAATTGATGGGCTAATGTATTTGTCGTTTATTTTAGTCTTGATATTTCTCTTTATATTTTTTAGCTAATGGTTTGGTTCGTGATGAATTTGAAATCGGGAACGACCACTCCCGCAAAGAAAAATAAAATTAAGGCATTAATTTCAAAAATGCCTGATTGTGAATTGATTTTTACGGAATACGTAGGTCATGCTACTGAAATTGCCCAAAAAGCGGTTTTGCAAGGCATTCAAAAAGTCGTTGCCATTGGTGGAGATGGCACGGTAAATGAAGTTGGTAAAGGTTTAATTGGTTCAGAAACCGCCTTAGGAATAGTGCCAATTGGTTCAGGAAATGGTTTAGCCCGTCACTTAAAGATTCCTCTAAAAACGGACAGAGCCGTTCAATTTGCAGTGAGTCAACCTGTTGTGAAGATTGATGTATGTTTTATTAACGAAATTCCCTTTTTTTGTACGGCGGGAGTAGGTTTTGATGCCGAAGTTGCTCGCGAGTTTTCTAAACAACCTTCAAGGGGACTAAAAACGTATGCTAAGATGGCTTTGAAATCTTTTAGAACTTTTAAACCTGAAAGCTATCTTTTTGATAATCAGGAAGATAGAACTGCTTTCGCCATTACCTTCGCTAATGCAACCCAATACGGGAACAACGCTATGATTTCACCAAAATCAAAAATTGATGATGGTTTGATTGAAATGGTTGTGCTAAAACCTTTTCCTTTTGGAGCAGCCCCAATCATCGGCGTGAGATTATTTAGAGGAACTTTGCCTAATTCAAGGTATATCGAAATGAAATCGGGAGAGAATTTTTTAATACAATCTAAGAAAGATTTTTTAATACATTATGATGGTGAACCTTTGCAATTGAATACCAACGAAATTAAAGTTTCCATAAAAAAACAATCATTAAATATTATTGGCAATGTCTAAAAATAAGAAAATACCTGTTGGCGTTGTGTATTCAACTAATCAAGATTATCAGTATTCTTTTGATAATGAGGAGGTTGCAGAAACTTTATTACCTGAAAAACAAAAATTAAAAATTCAATTAGACAAAAAATCTCGTGCGGGAAAGCAAGTTACTTTGATAACAGGATTTGTTGGAAGTGAAAATGATTTGGAAACATTATCAAAAAAATTAAAAAACTTATGCGGTTGTGGTGGTTCGGCAAAAGATACGGAGATTTTGATTCAAGGGGATGTACGTGAGAAGGTCCTAACTTTTTTGAGCAGTCAAGGATATAAAGCTGTTAAAGTTGGAGGTTGATTTGATAATTACACAATCTTAACTCTTAAAAAATGATACCATATCAAGAACTTTTCATTTTTATTTTTGCTGCCTTAATGCTTGTGATTATGCCTGGACCAAATATGATTTACTTAATTTCCCGTTCAATCACACAAGGTAAACAAGCTGGTTTAATCTCGTTAGCAGGCATTATTACTGGATGTACTTTTCATGTAACAATGGTTTCTGTTGGGTTAACGGCAGTATTATTCACAGTCCCTTATGCCTACACAATCTTGAAATCTTTAGGAGTTGTATATTTATTGTATTTAGCTTTTCAAGCCATAAATCCAAAAAATCAAGGCATTTTTGAAACCCGAACGGATTTAAAAGAAGACAAACCTGCAAAACTTTTCTCAATGGGTTTTCTTACCAGTGTTTTAAATCCGAAAATTGCTGTTTTTTATCTTTCATTTTTCCCTCAATTTATTAAACCTGAATACGGAAATATTTTTTATCAAAGTCTTCAATTAGGCATTACGCAGATGTGTGTAAGCTTCACGGTTAATTTCTTAATTGTTTTATCTGCCGCCCAAATGTCTTTATGGTTTTCTCAAAATCCCTTTTGGGTTAAAATTCAAAAGTGGTTTATGGTGTGTATTCTTTCTGGACTTGCACTTAAAATGGCTTTGGATAAAACTAAATATTAGCGTTAAAAAATATATTTAAAGAAAAATTATTGATGTAAAATTTTGGCACACAAATTGCAATTAAACAAATAGTCAGCAAAACATTCCGCCAAATGTAATGATGATATGAAACCATTAGGATAATATAAATTTATCTAATCCCCTCATATTAAAGATATTAGTTCAATCTTAATATCAATCATCACCTTTCGGCAAGTCAATTCGGCAAATTTTTCTTGACATCTTTTTACGTTAATAAATAAGCTTTTTCATGGACTTTTTATGGATTAGGGTTATTGAAAATCGCTGGTTATGCTGGCGACTCTTTTCTCTGCAATCACATAGGTATTATAAGAGACGTAGATTGAAAGTAGATGTAGAAAGTTAAAATAAGTTTTTTATAGATTTTTTATGGGTTAGGGTTATCAAAAAAGTCGCTGGTTATGCTGGCGACTCTTTTTCTCTCTGTAATCACACAGGTATCCGAGGAAACATAGAGATATTAAGAATATTTTTATTCTGAAAGAGCATAAAGTTTGTTAGATTTTTTTATGGGTTAGGGTTATCAGAAAAGTCGTTGGCATTGCTAACGACTTTTTTATTTTAATAGAATGCTTAATTGTGATTAAAAAGCGTTTATTTTTGTTAAAAAATAAACAGTATTTTTCTGGCACAATTTTATTATTAATTTAGCCAAATAGAGATAGACAATGGTTTTTGAACAATATCTTGAACAAAAAAATATAGATTCCGAAAAATTTTTATGGGAAAATCCAGAACATTTTCAGGAACTAAAAGTATTGTTTAATCAAATGAATCCGGAGAGTTTTACGGCTCAGAAGAAATTTTTGATTAATCCGCTTCGTCGTAAATTCCAATTGAAATTATTTTAATTTGAACCTTAAACTTTAAATTTAGAGTATTGATTTTTATCAGTAGAATTAACAAAAACTTTGAGCAAACTTCTCTAACTCTGTGAGCTAATATAATGGATGTAAAAATTGAACAATCTTGGAAAGATCACCTTGCCCAAGAATTTGAAAAACCTTATTTCAATAAATTAATCGAATTTGTAAAAAGCGAGTATTCAACTACCAAAGTTTATCCTCCTGGAAAGTTCATTTTCAATGCTTTTGAGAAATGTACTTTTGATAATACAAAGGTTGTAATCTTGGGTCAAGACCCTTATCATGGTTACAATCAAGCCAATGGATTATCTTTTTCAGTTAATGATGGAGTCGCTATGCCACCTTCATTACAAAATATTTTCAAAGAAATTAAAGAAGATTTAGGAATTGCAATTCCTAAATCTGGAAATCTTGAACGTTGGGCTGAACAAGGTGTTTTGTTGCTAAATTCAACTTTGACAGTACGTGCTGCCGAAGCAGGATCACATCAAAAGAAAGGTTGGGAAGCTTTTACGGATGCAGTTATTAAATGTATTTCCGACGAAAAACAAGACGTTATTTTTATGCTTTGGGGGAAATATGCTCAAGATAAAGGTGCCGTTATTGATACGTCAAAACATCTGATTTTAAAAGCAAAACATCCATCACCAATGGCAGCAAATTATGGCGGTTGGTTCGGTACAAAACATTTTTCACAAGCCAATGATTATCTAAAAAGTAAAAATTTAGAACCCATCAACTGGTAAAATCATGAAAAAATTACTATTAACCACATTTGGCTTTTTTATTGTTTATTTGTCTTATTCTCAACCCTTTATCTCTGAAATTAAGACATTTCAGATACAAGATTCCGTCTCATTTCCTGAAAAAGGGCAGATTGTTTTGGCTGGTAGTTCAACTTTTCGACTTTGGTTCAGTGCCAAGGAAGATTTAGCGGGCTTTCCTATTATCAATCGTGGCTTCGGTGGTTCGCAAATGAGTGATTTGAATTTTTATTTTGATAGGATAGTCTCAAAATATGAGCCAAAAATGATTTTAGTTTATGAAGGGGACAATGATTTAGCGTCTGGTGAAAGTCCTGAATCAGTGTTTGAAGATTTTAAGATTTTTACAGAAAAAGTCAAAACTCAATTACCAAATACAAAAGTGGGATTCTGTTCAATCAGACCAAGCCTTGCAAGGGTGAACATTCTCGAAAAACAAAAGCAAGCAAACAAATTAATTCAAAGCTACTGCCAAGCAAATGCCAATTTTTATTACATAAATATTCAAAAGGAATTTTACTTGAAAAATGGTGAATTAATGCCTGATATTTTTGTTTCTGATAAACTTCACATGAATAAAAAAGGATATGAAATTTGGGCTAAAGCTACACGGAAATTTTTAAAAAAGCGTTTTAAGTCTTGATTTGCATGGTTTTGAGGAATAATATTTTATCGCAAGGACGCTGGAACGCAAGGATTTTATTGCAATTCAATTAATTACATGATTTAGCTAACTATTAATGAAAACTTTTCTAATAATTATTTCTTTGTCTGTTTCAAACATCTGCTTTTCTCAGAACGCAACAATCTTCGGAACCGTTGAAAATGCTCAGGGTGATACACTCACAATACTTTTCGATCCTCTTCTGTTGGGTATAAAACCTCAGTCACGACAACATATTTTTACCTCAGATAAATCTTTTAAGTTTGCCCTGGACATTGAGAATAACGCTATTGTGGAATTGAAATATCAAAAACAGCAAATTATTTTATTTGTTGGGAAAGATGATAAAATCGAATTGAGCTTTAATGGAAAAGATGTTCATAAAAATATCGTTTTTAAGGGAAATCGTGAAGTTGAAAATGATTTCTTAGAAAAATTTTATCAAAAGTTTAAAATTGATTTTAGTTCACAAATCATGTTTAATAAAATCAACGAGAAACCCATTGATGCACTTGAAATGGGACTTTTTGATGCGAAGAAAGCACAATCTGATTTTTATAAAACTTTTCCAGAACAAGCTAAATTTTCGGAAGAATTTAAAAAATATATTGAAAATCAGATTCGTTGGAATTATTGGTATTATATTCTTGCCTACCCAGTTATTCGAGGCAATGCCAACACAGGGCAGACGCAGGTAATCTCGCTCCCCACTCCTATTTTAGAAGGTTTGGATGATAGAAAAATACAAGATGAAACTGCCATGATTTCTTCGGCTTATCGTAATTTCTTGATTTATTACGTTACTTATTTTAATTCCAAAGAACATAGTTTTGCTAAATATTCGGACATGAATAAGGCAATGGAAGATAAGCATCATTTCGCTCGTGAACATTTACCTATCAAAGCATATCAATATTATTTAGCTTATCTTCTTGAAAATCAATGTCTTGCCTGTTTGCCATCAACGCTTAGAAATACTTTCGCTGCCTTAAATATTACGCCCAAATCAGAAAAATATGCTCAATTAGTAAAAGAAAAATGTGGAGAATTGATGGCAAAAAAGGATGAAGAAGTAATCAAGAAAAAAGATGATGGTAAGACATGGTTTAAAGCAGTTACTCCCAAAGGAGACACGCTTTCATTGGCAGATTTAAAAGGAAAAGTAGTTTATTTAGACTTTTGGGCATCTTGGTGCGGACCGTGTAGAAAAGAATTTCCCAATTCGAGAATGTTACATGATAAGTTAAATGAGAAACAAAAAAAGCAAGTGGTTTTTCTTTATATTTCAATTGATGAATTACAAGAAAATTGGCGTAAAGCTATGATTGATATGAAATTAGATAACGGGACAAATATACATTCTATGGGTGGTTGGGACTCAAATGCGGCTAAATTCTTCAAATTACAATCCATTCCAAGGTATATGTTGATGAATAAAAAAGGAGAAATTGTAAATTCAGACGCTAAAAGACCTGGTGACCCTGAAATTTTGAATGATATTTTGAAGTTATTAGAATGAGGAAGTAGGCGGTCGATTAATGACGTTTCCATTTACTGCCATCTACAAACTGCCTGCTTTCATATCTCCTCCAACAAACTTGGAAAAAACACGTAATGACCATTATATCTTTTGTGAACTTCATAATTCAAATCTTCTTTAAATTCATTCTCAAAATCTTCAAAATCTCCTAAATTTTCAAAATTATACTGTACAGAGAAAGTTGCTCCTGCGTTTTCTACTTCCGTTAAAAGCCTCATAATTTTATAACTTTTAGGCTTTAAAGTCATCATAACTTCTGGAATATGCACGGCTTTTATCCACTCCAAAAAGTCTTGTTCTAAGGTTTTGTCAACGCTGTATGTTATGTTGTTGATTATCATAGGAATACGTTTAAAATAAAAAATCCACTACGTACAAAGGTAGTGGATTTCATTGAAATGTATTTTAAAGAATCCTTATTGATTAGCTAATTTCCTAATTTCATCAAATTTTGTACAGTTCGTTACGCAGTCCCCGTTACTGTTCAATACAAATTTATTCCCCGAAGCGTCTAATAATTCAAACTGTTTTGTTGCTGGTAAAATGTTTACCTCGGCAAAATAACAAGGAGCAATCTTTGCGTTAAAGCGATTTATTACGCCTAATTTCCCTTGCCCTCTTGATACAATTGACAGCCCGTTATTGAAAGGACGAACCTCATCGTAATCAAAAGCTATTTGAACTTTCCCTTTTTTATCAATAAAACCGTATTTGTTATTATCGTATTTTACACCGTATAAACCTTCTGTGGTTATCATAATATCCTTGTAGGCTGGCTTTGCAACCACTTTTCCAGTAGTATCAATCAAGCCCCATTTGCCGTCTTTCAACACAGGAAATAACAAATTGGAGTCATATCTTTTAATCGAAATGTAGCTTTGTGTGGTGATTCTTTTCAAGCTATTTCTTTCAATTAAATTATATTCAACTGCCATATCATCCCCATTTTTTAAAGGATTTAATGTTTTGATTGCCACAAAATTGGCGTTGAAAAGTGTATCTGTGGTTATATATTTAATGCCAATTGGAGCAGCTTCATTGGTTTTTCCAATAACAATATTTCCATTTTTGTCGTAAATCATATCTGCACGACAACTTCCAGATGGAAGGCTACAATTTTTGAGGTTTTCCTTCACAACAACCAACCCAAACTTATTGAACTGAGCTACTTCATCGAAAGTAATTGGAATAATTTCAGTGCCATCAAATTTGATATATCCACACTTGTTTCCCCCATTTACTCCCGTCTTACACGCTGAAACTAAACCGTATTGATTAAAATTTCCTAAATTACTGTATATTGGCTCTACCACAACTTTCATTTCAATATTAATGAATCCGTTGTATTTGCCTTCTCTGATTTGAGCTAAACCATATTTATTAAATTCTCCAATAGATGAATAAGTCTTACTTGTTCTTAAATCTTTAAAATCAATCACCCTAATTCCAGCATCATCTTTGGCAATACCCAAGTTTGCATTTGTCGATAAATTTGGGTCAATCGTTAAGTTTATGATTGATTCGTAAGATGGTTTGATTCTGATATTTCCTTCGGTGTCCATCAAACCAACTTTTCTATTTTGCTCAATAATCATCCACTTTCCTTGTTCCGTTGTAGCATTTAGATTGTCATAAATGGCTTCTATTTTAGTAGTTCCATCTATTTTAATCAGCCCAAAAGTTTTACCTGTACGAACTCTAAATAATTCATTATTAAAAACAATAATTTCATCAAAATAATCAGATAATGGCTTTTTACTAATATCATATCCATTGTCAATCAAAGCTTGTTTGCCGTTTTTAAACTTGGCAATACTAATTCCTAAACGTAAAGATTTAACATCAACAATATTTTCGAGTGCTTCACTTTCATTTCCATAAACATCCACAAAATACCAGTCAAATTTCTTAACCAATGCCTTTCCATCATTAAAAGGCTCAGCTTTTTCATATTGACAAGGAATTGTTTCATCTCCACAATAGTTCAAGAATCCAAAAACTTGGTCTTTTTTAATACGAGCAAATCCTTGATGATAATTCTCTACTAAACCATATCTTGAATTACCTTTAAATGATTCAAGTGGAAATCCAATAATTTCTTCTCCTTCCAAATCTTTCATTTTGATAAATCTACCGTCGTTCTTGTTGCTAAGACATTGTGCAGAAACCACACTTGAATGCCGTCTTTTGATTTCACTTTTCTGTTCAATTTGAAAAATATCACGGATGTTGTCTGTTTCAATGGAACGAACATCCCCTTTATATTTTTTATCTAAACGAGAAAGATAAGTTGCAAAGATTTCGCTATTCAAATTACGTTCATTATTACTCCCAGCATCACCTAAAAGCGTATTCTTACCACTTTTATCAAGAGCATCAAGATCCTTTTTTAGATTTGTTATTGCGAATTTTCGAGCAATACCAGGTGATTCTACCTGTTCAGTTGCACGCATATCACCAATAAAAACGCCTGAAGAATCCTTTCTTGCCGAAGCCAGCAAGTTATCTTGTTGAGCAAAAAGACAGTTGGAAATGGAAATAGCGGATAGTAAAAGGAAATGTTTTTTCATTTGAGTTAGTGAATATATTTAATTACTTGGGTCAGAAATTATATATTTTTATGAGTACTAAATTACCGTTATTATTAAAGAATATCAAATCTAAAATTAGTTTTAATAAAAATTTGAAGGTTGAATCTTGAAAAATAACTTAAACCAATTTCAACTATCTGATAATCAATTTATTACCATGAATTATTCTTTTAAAAACAATTATTGAATTAGAATCCAGAATTACCTTAATGTTGATATTTTCAGCTTAGTTGCCCAAAGTGTTAAGAAAATAACTGAAAAGAAATAGATGATATTACGTGAATCTAATAAGCCTTTTCCAAGGGCATTGTATTGATAATCAAGACCTAACTGATTAAAAATATAACCAAAATCTCCCATAAAAGGTAATTGTGCAATTTGTCCGATTCCATAGAAAAGTATTAAACAAAGCACAAACGAAAGCACGAAAGCGGTAACTTGATTATCTGTAAAAGATGACATCAAAACACCGATAGCGGCAAACACACATCCCAATAGAAAAAGTCCTAAATAAGAACTAAAAACTGCCGCTGAGTCAACATTTCCTTGTGGATTTCCTAATTGAACTACTGAATAATAATACAATAAAGTTGGAAGTAGTGATAATAATATCAAGGTGCAACTGGCAAAGTATTTTCCTAAAACAATCTGCCATTTAGACAGAGGTTTTGTAAAAAGTAACTCAATCGTTCCAGATTTCACTTCTTCTGAAAATGCTCTCATGGTAATTGCAGGAATCAAGAAGAGAAAAATGAAAGGTGAAATCTGAAAGAATAAACTCATATCCGCATACCCAAAATCAAGAATATTATCCTTAAAAAACCAAGTAAAAAGCCCCGTTGCGATCAAGAACACGCCAATGACAATATAGCCAATGAGCGAATCAAGGAAGGAATTTAGTTCTTTTTTAAAGATTTGATACATGGGTTGGTAATTAGTTGTTAGTTAATGGCAAAACTACTCAAAAACTGGTTTATCTTTTTTGACGATAGCAGCAATGATCAGCGAAATTATAAAACCAATGAAAACAGTTCCTATTAGCCCAAGCATGAACAAAGCTCCTGGACTCATAAACATTTTTGAATATTCCATTGCTTGCTCAATTTGTTCATCAGGAAGACCTTTCTTTTCCATGTCTTCAACTGCTTTTTTCATCAATTGATCGGTTATTGATGGATCAATAAACTTCATGTAAGCAAAAGTAAAAAAGCCTGAAATCAAACCTACAATTGTGGTTTTCATTACGCCAAGTCCAAGTCCTTGACCGTAAGACATAAACCCCTGATTCTCTTTCTTAAAATCATTCATTGCCATAAATATTCCTATTACCAAAACAATATAAAACAGATAACTCAATGTTTGATTTCCTATTTGTCCAGAAACCATAATGGCTGTGGTGTATAAAATACTTATAATTCCAATAATAACGCCCCATTTCAAGGCAGTACGAGTTGTGGTACTTTGATTTTCCATAATTTTGTTTAATAATATTAGTTTAAATATCCTCTTCTGTAATACAATGAAATCATAATTGAAATTAAAATGCCCAGTGGTAACTTGCCTTTTAAGCCTGTAATCTCATCTTTGGCGATGTTCTCGGGTAATAAATTCTTAAATCCAATAATCAATTGGATAAAAGATTGACCTCCCATTTCTTTGATGTAACCATCTTTCACGGATGTAATTTGCAGGGTTTTAATACTTTCGGCAATATAAGTAGAAAGTACATAACTCCCACTACCACTCAACCAAAAATATAATCCAATGGCACTCACACAGGCTCCAACGAGGTTTGTAAGGTTTGAAACGACTAATCCTTCCCAGAAATGCAGCGTTTCGTCGGGATTATTTTTTCTGTATGCTTTTACGGATAAAACCATACAAATCAAGCTAAAAACTATGGTTGGGGCTTTTTTACCATCCAAAGGAACACCACCAAAATTTGCCAAAACGACACAATAAATTAAGGTCAATGAGCCAGCAATTAGTCCGTAAAGAAGAATATTTTTAATTAATGATTTGTTAAACACTTTATCTGGGGATTCACTTATTTAAGGATACTTACGCTTTAGACATTTACATCCTTCTACCTAAACAATAACTTTCACAACTTTTCCTTTCAACGTTTTACCAATAAAAGGAGAGTTTTTTGATTTTGACACGATGCCTTTTGCTTCGTAAATAAATTCTTCATTAGGACGGAACACCGTTAAATTAACCTTCGCACCTTCGGCAATTTCAGGGTTTTTTAATCGTAAAATCTTTCGAGGATTATCCGTAATTGTTTCAATAATATCTTCCAAAGTAAGTTCTTTATTGTAGGTGTTTACAGAAGCAAAAACAGTTTCTAAACCGATTACGCCAAATTCTGCCATGTCGAATTCTAACTTCTTTGATTCTTCGTCTTGCGAATTATGGTCGGAAACTATAACATCAATTGTGCTATCTGCCAAACCTTCCCAAAGTGCATCTACGTCTTCCTGCGTGCGAAAAGGAGGATTTACTTTGAAGTTACTGTCAAAATCAATTAAATCATTCTCCGTAAAACACAATTGATGAGCGGCAACGTCACAAGTAACAGGCAACTCCATTTCTTTTGCCATTCTGATTAAATTGACGGTTTCCAACGATGAGATACAAGAAAAATGCAAGATACTTGTATTTGAAAACTCTTTCATAAAAGGTGTTTCCATCACATATTTCAGTAACGTAATATCTCGCATCAACATAATTTCCTCCGCCATTTGGGGCATTCCTTTCATCCCCAAAAAAGTACTGACTGAACCATCGTGCATTTGCCCAAAATGAGTTAGATTCGTATCTTCAGGATGATTAATAAGTATTCCCCCAAACTGGGTGAGATATTGCAGACTTTTTAAAAATATATCGGGATTTTGAATGGAGTGTTCTCCATCTGTAAAAGCCACTGCACCTGCTTCGTGGAGGTCAATCATTTCGGTAAAATCTTTGCCTTCACATTTCACCGTAACAGCTGCCATTGGATGAAATCTCACTTTTTCACCTGCACGTTTCAAGTAATTCACGCTTTCACGAGTTTGCACGACTGGATTTGTATTCGGCAATAACGCAATTTCCGAAAACCCACCCGCCAAAGCCGTCAATTCCATCGATTCAAGGCTTTCTTTGTATTCATGTCCAGGTTCTTTTGCGTGAACTCGCATATCAAACCAACCTACGGACACGTGTAAATCTTCGCCTTCAATAATTTCATCGGCTTCAAGAATCAGCACATCGCCAATTTGTTGAATAATTCCATTTTCAATAAAAATATCCTTCGTCTGACCGTGAAAGTCGGAAGTTCTACAGATTATTTTAGCGGAACGAATAAGGGTTTTCATTTTTTAGGTATGAATTATGAAGTATGAATTATGAGGCATTTATAATCAAGATTACTCCTCTTATCCTTAATAACCTCATTACTCACTAATATTTCAGTTTGGGCTTTCCATAATATTTATCAAAAAAAAGCCCTGATTGTCAGGGCTTTAAGTATTTATTTTTTGATATTAATGACCTGTGTGAGCTTGATAAGTATCAACATCCATCAATGAATCAAGATCAGCAATGTTTGAAACTTTCATTTTAATCATCCAACCTTCGCCAAATGGGTCAGTATTTACTAATTCTGGTTGGTCGTTCAAAGCAGCATTTACTTCTAAAACTTCACCAGCAATTGGTAAGAATAAATCTGAAACTGTTTTAACGGCTTCCACTGAACCAAAGATTTCATCTTTTGCTAAGGTTTGCCCAACGGTTTCGATTTCTACATAAACGATGTCTCCCAATTCACTTTGAGCAAAATCTGTGATGCCTACTGTGGCAATATCGCCTTCTAATTTAACCCACTCGTGTTCTTTTGTGTATCTTAATTCTGCTGGAAAATTCATTTTTATAATTAGTAAAATGTTAAGTTTTGGAATTTTTTTATTTTTTGTCGATTATGACGCAATTTAAGAGAAAATTTTCAAAAAAGTATGAGTAAATATTTATTCATGGCACGACTAAACCGATAATTACGGATATCTTGGAGAATTTATGAGTTATGTCATAAATTACGACAAGATTATTCTGATAAACTGAATCTTACTTGAACTCCCGCTTGGTCAGTTGAACGATAATATTGATTTGAGACAAAAGGATTGTTAAACATTCGGTCGTAATAAGCAGTCACGTTCAATCTTTCAGTCACTTTATAACTTGCTTGCGGACGAAATTGAAATTGGGTAAATCCATTTGTTACTACGGGAATTTCATCTAATTTTCGTTGAATTGTTCGGGTGTCTCTAATCGTTAATTTTGCATCAAACTTCAAATCATTTTTCAATCTTACTCTTTTCCCTTTCACTTTAAAAGGCACTAAAACATTGGCTCTTGTGAAACCTAAACCCAATACTAAATCCTTGTTACTCAATTCATTAACGTAGCTATTGGCAAGGTTCAACCCAATATTTCTATCTTGATTATAACTTACTTGAATAGAAATTTTGCTTTTTGTGGTAGCATTAATTCCAATTAATGGGGAGAATTTTTCTTGGAAAGTGATTACACTCATAGCATATATTGGCACTAAAAATTCATCTCCAATTTGGTCACGATACGTTACATC
>JAYUIP010000726.1:0-1581 GCA_043765945.1 Arcicella sp. | reverse complement strand
TTAAGAAAGTAGAGTATAAAACCAAAATGAAAGTAGCAATTACCAAAATAAACGAAGTTCCTAAAGCGGTCTGATTCGTTTTGTAAATAATCATACAGTGATAAGCCGCCACCAAAATCAACCAAGGCACAAATGAGGCGTTTTCAACGGGATCCCAGTTCCAATATCCACCAAAATTGAGGGTTTCATAAGCCCAATAGCCGCCCATGATTATGCCCACACCCAAAATTAAGCCCGAGAACAAAGCCCAAGGCAAAGCTGGACGAATCCAAGCCGAAAATTCACGTCTCCACAAGCCCGCCATTGCGTAGGCGAAGGGAATTAAAGTTGTGGCAAAACCCAAGAAAAGCGTGGGTGGATGAATCACCATCCAATAGTTTTGAAGTAAAGGATTGAGTCCGTTTCCATCCTCGGCAATAAAATCTGGTTTCATCTGCCAAACGGGCAAATCTGGCATGGCTTCTCTCATTAACAGGAAAGGCGAAGAACCAATTTTGAGGTCGATTACTGGCAAAACTACGCCCAAAATCATCGAACAAAGAAAAGTTTGCACGGCGGCAAAAATTGCCATCACGGGTGCTTCCCAATGTTTATTAGTATTGATAAGCACAATTCCCAAAGCAGCGTGCCAGAATATCCAGAGCAAAAAACTACCTTCTTGCCCTTCCCAAAAACAGGAAATGATATAATAAACGGGTAAAGCTCTCGACGAGTGTGACCAAGCGTAGTGATACTCAAAATAATGGTTGTAAATGATGGTAAACAAGGCAATTATTACCCCGACAACCGCCAATCCGTGCGTATAAAAAGCAAAGCGAGAAAAGCGTTTCCAAGATTCTTGTTGGACTAAATCAGTAGTTTGTACGGATTTGAAATAGCCAAAAGTTGCAATCACCGATGCCACAAATGACAAGATGATGCACAAATGACCAATATTTCCGATGGTTGTATGAAGCATTTTATTTTGGGGTTAGGTATGTTTTACCTAAGTTTTATTACAATAATTAGATAATTGGAGAGATTTGAAAGGGGAAGATTTACTAAGGAACTGATTGTATAATTGTTTCTATTTTCAGAATTAGTGATGGGATTTCATTTTGAATAACAGCCCAAACAATTTTATCATCAAGTCCAAAATATTCATGAACAATTACATTTCTAAATCCAATAATTGTTCTCCAAGGAATATTCGGATTTTCTAAATGAATATGCTCTGAAAGTCTATTTGAAGCTTTTCCTATAATTTCTAATTGTCTAACAGACGCATTTAACATCATCGAATTCTCTGAAAACTCATCAAATGTAGTGCCATTTACATATTTGATAATTTCTTTTGCCGCTCCTAAAATATGTTGCAACCTTACTTTGTCACCAAGCCTATCTTGCATAAATCAATTCTTTTTCTTGTTCAATAAATGGTTTTACAAATTTTGACAATCCTCTTTCTGAAACTAAATCAACCTTCCGAGACAACATATCTTGTAAATCAAGTTGCATCTCAACAAAAGCCAAACCAATAGATTGTGAATAGTCTAATTCAATCAAAATATCAACATCACTCTGTTCATTCGCCTCTCCTCT
>JAYUIP010000725.1:0-4702 GCA_043765945.1 Arcicella sp. | reverse complement strand
ATGATTTTTGGCAAAACATCGAAAAACTCCGTGAAGCAGGTGCTGAGGGGATTTTGGTTATGCCGATTGAGAAAATGATATATTAAAATCAATGTTCGATGTTAGTTCGGGCGGCGTACCGCTATCGTTGTTTGGAAAATACATTAAAAGAAAACATGAAAATTATAAAATACCCTAAACAGTCAGAATACAAAGCAATTCTTACTCGCCCAATGCAAGATATTTCGGTAATTGAGGAACGAGTTTTACCCATTCTGAAAAAAGTAAAAGTTGAAGGAGACTCGGCTATTCGTGAATATGCTTTGCAATTTGATAATGTGTTTTTAGACGCTTTATCTGTCCCAGAAAGTGATGTCCAAAATGCAGAAAATCTATTATCGGATGATTTAAAAATTGCCATTAAGCAAGCCTACGCTAATATTTGCAAATTTCATGAAGCTCAAAAATCTGTTCCAGAAAAAATTGAAACGATGGATGGCGTTACGTGTTGGCGGAAATCAGTTGCCATTGATAAAGTAGGTTTGTACGTTCCAGGAGGCACAGCACCACTCTTTTCAACGGTTTTGATGTTAGGAATTCCTGCGAAAATTGCGGGTTGTCGTGAAGTAATTTTGTGTACGCCCTCAACGCATCCTGCCATTTATTATGCGGCTCAATTGTGTGGAATTTCCAAGATTTTCAGAGTGGGCGGTTCACAGGCAATTGCTGCAATGGCATATGGAACGGAGAGTATTCCGCAAGTTTATAAAATCTTTGGACCTGGCAATCAATACGTCATGGCTGCCAAAATGTTAGTTAATAAAGAAGGTTTGGCAATTGATATGCCAGCGGGACCTTCGGAAGTAGCGGTTTATGCCGATGGTACCGCAAATCCAGTTTTTGTAGCAGCAGATTTATTATCACAAGCCGAACATGGGATTGACTCGCAGGTTTTGTTAGTTTCTACTTCTGAAAAAATAATAGATGCTGTAAATCAGGAACTTAACAAACAAGTTTCAGTTTTACCAAGAGCAGAATTTGCTTCAAAAGCACTCGAAAATTCACAAGCGGTTTTAGTTGAAAGTCAAGAAATTGCTTTGGAAATGTTGAACGAATATGCGGCTGAACATTTAATCATGTCAATTGAAAATGCAGAAGCAGTTTCTGAAAAAATATACAATGCAGGATCCATTTTCTTGGGAAATTACACACCCGAATCGGCAGGAGATTATGCCTCTGGAACAAATCACACTTTACCAACAAATGGCTACGCAAAAGCCTACTCTGGGGTTAGTTTGGATAGTTTTATGAAAAAGATAACGGTTCAGAATATAACACAGGAAGGGATTAAAAATATAGGAAAGACCATCATCGAAATGGCAACGGCTGAATCTTTGGAGGCTCATGCAAATGCGGTGAAGGTGAGACTTTTGTAACTCAATGCTTCCGCATCGAATAAAAAATTAAAAATAAGTAAATAACATGGTACAAACGGCTGAATTACTTGAATCTATTCGGGAAAGACTTCTTACAGAGTCGTTTATCAGAATTTCTGCATCTGTTGAGGAATATGAAAGTGTTGCTGATGAACGAGACTTGAAAATTGAATATCATAACGAAGAAATTATTGCCACTATGGGAAGAGTTACACCTACACATTCACGATTGTCTTTTGTAATGGGGGCAATTTTAGAACGCTTTTACGAGACATTTGAAAATGAATTTATCGTTTTAGAAAGCGGGGCTTGTGTTCATATTCCAATTCTGAAAAGTTATTATCAACCAGATATGACTGTCATAAATGGAGAAATAGAAATCAAAGAAGGAACAACTACTGAAATATTGAATCCATACATTGTAGTTGAAGTCCTTTCAAAAGCAACCCAAGATTTCGATATGAGTGAAAAATTGGTCAATTATAAAGCCATTGAAACAATTAAACAAATCATCTTCGTAGCACAAGACAGACCCTGGATTTCTACTTATACCAGAACCAATGAACAGAATGTATGGATTAATACTGATTACGATTCATTAGAAAATGCGGCAATTATTGACAATCTAACAGTCTCATTAAGAGACATTTACAAAAAAATATTTTAGTTCTGTAACCCGATGCTTCCGCATCGGTATATAAATTAAATTAGTTCCGATGCGGAAGCATCGGGTTACAACAAATGAATTTCAATTTACAAAACATAGTGCGTCAGCACATTTTAAGCCTTGCTCCATATTCATCTGCACGTGATGAATACACAGGTAAAGAAGGTGTTTTTTTGGATGCCAACGAAAATCCGTTAGGTTCAGTTACGCCCGAAAACTGGAACCGCTATCCTGACCCTTATCAAGTTGATATTAAAGAAAAAATTGCCCCAATAAAAAGTTGCCGTTCGTCCCAAATTTTTTTAGGAAACGGTTCAGATGAGCCAATTGACCTGATTATTCGCTTAACTTGCGAACCCAAAGAGGACAATATTATTATTCTCCCTCCAACCTACGGAATGTATGAAGTGAGTGCTTCGGTGAATAATGTTGAGGCACAAAAAATACCATTAACGACTGATTATCAGTTAGATACACCTAAAATTATTGCTTCGATTAATTCAAAAACAAAGTTAATTTTTATTTGTTCGCCCAATAATCCAACGGGTAACTTGATTGATAGAAAAGCAATTCTTGAAATTATTAAGAACTTTCAACAAGGTATTGTGATTATTGATGAAGCCTACAATGATTTTTCTGATGAACCTTCTCTTATTCCAGAATTAGATAAGTTTCCGAATGTAATGGTTTTGCAGACGTTTTCAAAGGCTTGGGGATTAGCTTCTTTGCGTTTAGGAATGGCTTTTGGTAGTGAAGAATTAATCAAGTTATTAAATAAAATTAAGTATCCATATAACATTAATGGTCTAACCCAGAGAGCTTTATTAGAAAATATTCATAACATAGACTTTGTGAAAGATTCAGTAAAAAAACTAAATCAAAACCGTGAAAAAGTAATTTTTGAATTGAAAAAATTGCCAAATGTTTTAAATATATTTGCTTCTGATGCTAATTTTTTATTAGTTAAATTTACCGATGCAAGAAGAATTTTTGATTATTTAATTGAACAAAAAGTAATCGTCAGAGACCGTTCAAAAGTAATTCTTTGTGAAGATTCTTTGAGGATTTCTATCGGATCTGAAGAAGAAAACCACGTTTTATTAAATCTTTTAAATCAATATAAACCATTATAAATTGAGCAAAATGAAAAAACCATTATTACTTGTGTTATTGATTATCAGTTCAATAACTATTAATGCGCAAGAAAAAAGTTGGGCAGTCGGTGCAAAAATTGGTGACCCATCAGGTTTAACAATTCGTAAATATTTAAGTAACGACAAAAATGCTATTGAAGTAAATATTGGAGTTTACGGAGCACTATGGGGATTGAGAGGCAACTATAAATCGGGAGCTTTTGATGGTGCTGGTTTATCATTTAGTGGACTGTATTTATGGCACAATGAAATGTCAAGTCGTTTAAAAAATTATTACGGTTTTGGTGCTCAGTTTACTTCACGTTCATATTATGAAGATAAAGTTTTGAATGGAGTTGCTTACAAAGACCAAACACCTGCAACAGGTTTAGGCGGATTAGGACAAGCAGGTTTAGAATATTTTTTACCAAGTTCTCCCATCTCAATTTTTGGAGAAGTTGGCGTTTATATAGAATTAATTCCTGCTGTTTTTTATTTTCACCCACAAGGAGGATTAGGGGCGAGACTAAATTTTTAAATTATTTATCACTTCAGTTTTGCAGAGTCAGGTTCCTTACCTACTTTTGTAGAACTAAACGGGGGATTAGCTCAGTTGGCTAGAGTACTTGCCTGGCAGGCAAGGGGTCATCGGTTCGAGTCCGATATTCTCCACTAAGTAAAAGTCTGATAATCAAATGATTGTCAGACTTTTTTGTTTGAATTGGTTTAAACTTAAAATGTTGGTTTAAACATAGTTTAAGCATTTTTCGAGTTTTTGTTTAAACTCAAATAAAAAAATCACTCTTGAAAGGGAGTGATTTTTGTTTGTTTTTCGATATTTTTTTTATTTTCTTCTTCAATTTTTTTAAGTTCTTCCTCTTTCTGATATTTTAAGTAAATCCATATCCCTAATCCTATACTTGAAAAGAAGATTAATACTAAAAAAGTCACCGTTCCCCAATTTGATGAATGATTCTTTTCATATTTATATTGGTCATCAGTCTCATACTCAATAAGTGCGGTTGTGATATTCGTTGAGACAACTTGTTGTCCTTCTTGTGGCTGACCTGACAAGCCTTGTGTCATTTTGGCAAATGGGTTTGATGTTACTGTGAACATAATTAGTCGAGGTTTACGGTATTGAGTAAAATTGTATAAACATCTTCAATCCTATTGACTGTTAATTTTACTGACTGACCTTTATTATTTTGAAAAGTTATTGTTTCTCCCTTATTTTGATTGAAAGCACTTTTCAACAAATCATTCTCATAAAAATCAACTTTTGCTTCGAGTTGTTGAATTTGCTTTTGCTGCATTTCCACTTTTGGAGCTAATTCAGATGTACTTTGTGGTGCTTGATTTTGTAGTGAGTGGCGACTTGAAATTACGGTATCGACATACTCACTCAATGTCATACCGATTTTTTGAGCTTCTTGTGCCAGTTGAATTTTTGTTCCTGCATCACATTTGAAACCTAATGTTACTTT
>JAYUIP010000724.1:0-1583 GCA_043765945.1 Arcicella sp. | reverse complement strand
ATTTTCTCTCCCAACCACATACAGAACATTGTTCCTGCAATCAAAATTATCACGGCAAAAATACGGAAAGACCAAGCACTAACCATAATAGCTTCGGCTGGAATCGTAGTCTGTAAATAAGCAGTTGCCTGTGCCGCAGTTACTAAAATGGTAAGTACACGAGTAATTTGATTTAATTTCTTACGACCTGATTCACCATCTTTTTGCATTTTCTGAAAATAAGGCAGTGCAATCGTCAACAACTGAATAGCAATCGAAGCAGAAATGTAGGGCATAATACCCAAGGCGAAGATTGAAGCATTATTGAATGCTCCACCAGAGAACATATTCAATAAACCTAATAAACCTCCGTCGCCTTTTTCAGCTAACTTGTTGGCATCTATTCCCGGCAATACAATGTATGAGCCTAAGCGGAAAAAAGTAATAAACAACAGGGTGTTAAGAATTCTACCTCTTAATTCCTCTATTGAGAAAATGTTTTTGATAGTGTTAATAAACTTGTTCATGCTATCTGTTTAAATAATCGTTAAGGAATAAAAATCCAATTTGTTCAACTTTATCTTTAAATACAAATCTGTTGCCAGTTTTCTCCCGATTACTTAAATATTTATGTTGTCTATCGTGATTAATTTAGATATTTCCAGAAATAGACAATTATCTATTGCTGAAAATATAAGATTTACCCTACAATTGCTTTTCCACCAGCCGCTTCAATTGCCACTTTTGCTGATGCCGAGAAACCTTTCACCGTAACTTCCAAAGCAGTTTTGATTTCTCCACGGGAAAGGATTTTTACTAAATCTTTCTTAGAGACCAAACCATTTTCAAACAAGAAATCGTGATTAATAACGGTTGCACCCGTAGATTCAGCAATTGCTTGTAAGGTATCAAGGTTGAGTGCTTTGTATTCTACACGGTTAATATTTTTGAAACCGAATTTAGGCACACGACGTTGAAGAGGCATTTGACCACCTTCAAAACCTGCCTTACGTGAATAACCTGAACGTGACTGAGCACCATTATTACCACGAGCCGAAGTTCCGCCCAACCCTGAGCCTTCACCACGACCAACTCTTTTTCTAACCTTTGTAGAGCCTTGTGCAGGCTTTAATGAAGAAAGATTCATTATAATTTTTGTTATAAGATTTGCTAAACGCTATTTCACCATGAAATAACTCGCTTGCTTTCAATTTCAGTTAAGAAATTCTAAACAACCTAAAAAGGTCGGAAAGCAATTTAGATTTTTTCGACTACAAGCAGGTGTTTCACCGTACGAATCATTCCTTCCATAGCAGGATTTAATTCTTTCTCAACGCTTTTGTTCAACTTACCTAAACCCAAAGCCTGGATTGTACGCTTCTGAACCAATGGACGTTTGATTGTACTCTTAACTTGTGTAATTTTTACCTTTGACATTTTATTGTTAGTCAAGTAGTAATCAAGTGTTAGGTGTTAGGTTTTAAGCGTTAAAGAATCGTATGATTTTTATGACCACAAAATTCCAAATCCCAAATCCTAAATCCCAAATCCTAAAAACTATCCGTTGAAAACTTTTGCTAATGAAATTCCTCTTTGGAAGGCAA
>JAYUIP010000723.1:0-1583 GCA_043765945.1 Arcicella sp. | reverse complement strand
TGGAAGGCACTTTAAAATTATCCCAACGAGTATCATCGAAGGTTTCTTCGTAGAAATTAGCGGGTTTCAAAGAAGGTTTTGATACCCACTTGAATTTCCAAGTACCATTGAGCGAAAGGAAGTTTTTGGAAGTAGTACGATTGCCAGCCATCGCCAATTCACGATTTTCAAAGGCAAAGGCACTCGCACGGGCGGGCAGGCGGTTTACTTCGGTGATATATGGGTCGAGCCACTCGGGTTTTTGGGGTGTGGTTTGTGAAAAAACGGAAAGGCTTAACAGATTGATAGCCAGACACAATAGCTTTTTATTCATAAAATGTTTAGGGATGTTGTTGTGTTTTAAAGAGATGCAAGTTAAGGATTTTTTAGAATAAATCTTCTAACGTAATCGTTTGCCCGATTAAAGCGGTACTGTATTGATTTGGAATGATTTTTTGATTCGTAATAAACGTATAAACGATTTGTTTTTTAGGGTACATTCCTCGGAAATGGGCTATTTTCTGGGTTGTCTTTTCATAAAAATCTTTGGTGATTTCATATCCTGTAACTGCCACAAATTCAGCTTAATCTTGAACGCAATAATGTGTCAATTTGACCATTTCCACAAACTATACTTGTAAATATCTATCGTTTTTAGACACGTATTTACACTTATAAAAATCATAGTTGTAAATAAGTGTCATTTTTGGGTACTTATTTACAATTATGAGAAAGATAGGATTCGTAATTTTTAGCAAATTCTGTCTATTCCAAGACGGGAGAAGGTTGGGTATTTGGGGGAGTGGGGGGGAATTAAAATGCCCTTCAATTTTGGGTTGAGGGGCTTTCTATTCTCTATTATTCTCTATAAACTACTGAATTTTAAATCTTTATCTCCATCAAAAACTAATGCATCTCTTGCTTCAAGCAAATAGGCGGCTTTACCAAAGCCCAATCCTTTTTCAAAGCTATTGAGTCTATCAATTTCATAATCGTAATGATTAAGCATTGATAAATATGCCTCATGGATTGTTTTTTCATTTTCAATGAAAACTAATAGAGCGTAATTATCTAATTTTGCTGATAAATGAGGGTCAAGAAGTAGAACTTGTACTTCATTCTTTGAACCAATAAATGCCTTACACCCTTTCAGAATTAAGTCTGTTTTCAGTGTTCTTCCACATAAACAGGCATTTGAGTAGAAAACAGAATTGTTGAATAAATGAGTATTTTCATTAACAGTTACATAAGATTCGCCAGCACTTACAACAGAATGTGCATTTCCATGTGAGTAAGCAATAAAGCAAAAAGTATCGGACTCTAATTGTTCAATTTTTAATTGAATGTTTAGCTGAGTACATTGCAATCCTTGAATTTCAACTACTTCAATAATTCCTTTTTGAGCTAAAAAAGCCATTAAATTATCTTTACAGAGTGTAAAATAACTGCCGAGTTGTGGGTCTTGATTGTCGTAGGCTATTATGAATTTAGTCATCTATTTTTTCTTTTCCTCTTGCTAATAAATCAATGGTTAGGTAAATCATCTTCTTCTCCATATCCTTCCCCATGAGGGTTTTCAGTCTAATTTCTTTCAATAAATCATT
>JAYUIP010000722.1:0-1585 GCA_043765945.1 Arcicella sp. | reverse complement strand
ACATGGCAGATCATATTGATCCAGCTTCCATTCGTGGTTTGGGGGCAGACCAAATCTTAGTTTTAGTAAATGGAAAACGCTATCATCAATACGCACAGATTGGTTTATTTGGAACAAGAGGACGTGGAATTAATGGCACAGACTTAAATACAATTCCAGTTTCGTCGGTTGAACGAATTGAGATACTTCGTGACGGTGCAGCCGCTCAATATGGTTCAGATGCTATTGCAGGAGTAATTAACGTAGTATTGAAATCAACAATGGGTTTATCGGGAAATGTTAATTCTGGAATTCACGGTGAAGGAGACGGGTTAATTTTTAATGCAAATGCAAATTACGGTTTGAGCATAGGAGAGAAGGGCTTTTTGAATGTCACGGCTGAATTTCTTTCAAAAGCTAAGACATTTAGACCTGCCCCAAATGATTCAACTTTAACTGACTTCCAGAGAGTAAAATTTGGAGAATCATCTTATGATAATTCAAGTCTATATCTGAATTCAGAGATTCCAATCAGTACCAATGGAACGCTTTATTTCTTTGGAGGAATAAATAGTAGAAAAAGTGATAGTCAGGGTTTCACAGTGACCGCTGAAAGCGAACGTAATACGTTGAGCATTTATCCAAACGGCTATGAACCAAGAGTTGGTTCTTCAATTTTCGACGGGACATTCACAGGAGGTTTAAAAACGAAATTGGGAAGAGATATTACTCTTGATTTGTACAATACTTACGGTTCAAATAATATTCAACAATATTCATTAAATACAGTAAATCCATCATTGGGAGCAAAATCACCAAGAGATTTCGATGCAGGCTCATATTCTTTAACGCAGAATATAACAGGCTTCTCAATGTCAAAATATTATGATGCTGTTTTAAGTGGACTTAACGTTGCGATTGGAGGAGAACATCGTATTGATGCTTACAGCATAAAAGGAGGTGAAGAGACTTCATGGAAAATATATCCCACTTCTGAAAATTTAGCGGGTGGGTCTCAAAACTTCCCAGGTATTAATCCCAAATATGCCACCAATAATTCAAGAACAAATACCAGTTTGTACGTTGATACGGAATTAGATGTTACAAAGAAATTTTTTATTACAAGTGCCTTACGTTCAGAATATTATAATGATTTTGGTTGGGCTTTGGGAGGTAAATTCGCTACTCGGTATACGTTTTCTGATAAATTTGCGGTTCGAGGAGCCATTAATTCAGGATTTAGGGCTCCATCACTTCCACAATTATATTATGGGTCAGCTTTAAACGACGTGGTTACAGATGAGAATACAGGAGTTTCGAGGTATGTTGAGAAATTGATTACTCCTAATAACGCAACCTTAACGAAAGCAATTGGCATCCCCAAATTAGAACCAGAATTAGCGACAAATTTTAGTTTGGGTTTTTCATACCAACCTAATGCCAAATTTTTGTTTACAATTGATGGATATTCAGCGGATGCTCACGGAAGAATAATCTTAACGGGTGATTTTCAAGCAAATGACCCAAAATTCAAAAGTATATTTACTGATCCAAGCGTTCAATCAGCAAAATTCTTTGCAAACGCCATTGATACACGCTCGAATGG
>JAYUIP010000721.1:0-4713 GCA_043765945.1 Arcicella sp. | reverse complement strand
CCGTGCCATCACGTGGTGAATACCAGGCGTTCCGTTGGCTGAGGGCGGACCTTCGTAGAAAGTGAAAGTTGGATTTCCCTCACGGGTATCAATAGATTGTTGGAAGATGTTTTCATCTTGCCAAAATTTCAGGATTTCGTCAGCAACTTGACCGTAATCGAGGTTTTTATATTCTTTAAAATTCATAATTTAGTAAAATAATTGCCCCCTAATCGAACCGTCGAACCGCCCCAGAAGGGGAATTTTGATTCGGACGCTCCCCCTCTGGGGGTCGGGGGGCAATACAAAATTACAATAAATGAATGATGATACATAAGTCTAAAAGTCTTTAGCTTTAACCACACACTCATTTTTTTAGTAAATTCATAATTAAATACCCAAAAATTCATAAATTTGAATATCTTTAAAAATCTTAGATAGACATTATTATGAAAAAAATAGCATGCCTTATTCTTATTAGTGGTTTTGCTGCATTTAATTCATTTGCACAAATAGGTCCTGTTGGTTTTCCTGATGGAATTACGGTTGGTACGGGCGTAACGATTCCTGCGGGAAGTACTTATAAAATGGCAATTGGAGGAGGAATTTTAACGGAAAAAGTACGTGTAGCAACAAATGGGACTACTTTTTGGGCAGACTTTGTTTTTGATAAAGGTTATAAACTTCGCTCGTTATCAGAAGTTGAAAACTATATTAAAGTTAATAAGCATTTACCAGAAATTCCTTCAACTGCCGAAGTAACAAAGGACGGTATAGACCTTGCACAAACGCAGGCTTTATTGTTGCAAAAGGTGGAAGAATTAACCCTTTATGTAATTGAACAGGATAAGAAAATTAAAAAATTAGAAAGCAAAGTTCAAAATCTTCGTCGGAAGAAATAACGTTAAATATGGAAGCCTTCGGTAAAAACTGAAAGCTGCCATATCTTACAAAAAAACAGCCTTCACATTACATGGAGGCTGTTTTTTTTATAACCTTGGTATTTTACGGAAGGCTTATTTTTATATATAAATCCTAATTTTCGACAATCGTTTTTCTGCGAGTAAACATCTGAATTGTTGAAGCCATCAACATGGCACTAATCATCATCAAAATGCCGAATGCTGCACTGTAAACGATGTATTTATAATAAATCAAGTCGTTATTCCGAGCAATTATAATTCCTATTAAAGCCCAAATTATTGCTACTCCCACGAAGCCATTTCTCACGTTTATGGTTGCAATAAAACCGATGGCACTTCCCACTAAGATCATAATGCACGTCCATGATTGCCCAGATAACCCCGTTGGCATGATGCCATAACCAACTAAAGTTGCAGTGACATTTGCAATCGTTGCAATGCAAATCCAGCCAAAATACAAACCAAAAGAAGCCTTCACAATAACTTTGAGTCCTCCGCTAATGTATGGTTGAACGGGTTTTAGGTTTTTATTGATTTGAATTAAAGTACCTAAAATTCCAATCATAAAAACGATTGAAAGCGGTAATATTTCATAATGCCAAGCCAAAATCCAAAGAACATTAAAAGTTGCATTTAACACAAACAAATAACCAATTGCATTTAAAATCATTGCCAAATGGGGTTCTGGTTTTTTACTAAAAAGCGAACGTACTTGATAAATACAAAAAATTAATAATGCTAAATATATAACACTCCAAATAGAGAATGTAATTCCTGCGGGGACAAACAAATTGGGGTATTTATCAGATAATTCTCCAGTGGATTTTCCGTTCAAAGGCAATGTCACTGCTAATGCGTTCATGCCAACCATGATAATAAAAAATAAGAAATTCAGCACCTGCAAAGTTTTGATTTTCGATGTATTGATCACAACGGTTTCGTGATTTGTAATTGTTTCCATGACTTTGATTTTGGGGGTTTATGTTCGATTTTACACAAGGTAAACATTAATGCCACCTAAGCACACACTTTTCAT
The DNA here is from genome assembly GCA_043765945.1 of Arcicella sp. Classification (GTDB taxonomy): domain Bacteria; phylum Bacteroidota; class Bacteroidia; order Cytophagales; family Spirosomataceae; genus Arcicella. The sequence goes on along the minus strand of JAYUIP010000721.1, from coordinate 2,775 downwards.
TACTACTTGTGGGGTTTAATTTCTACACTTCTACAAAAATACACCACAGTTCCCCACGTTTTTTGCCTAAAATCCCTACTGATATCATTGGTACGTCGTTTTTACTGAGTGATTTGAATCTTATCTCAAACCATATTAACATCAAGAAATCATGAGAAATATCTTATATATTATCGCAGTTATTTTAATTATCGGGTGGCTTTTAGGTGTGTTTGCATATAGTGTTGGTGGTATAATTCATATTCTTTTAGTGCTTGCAGTGGCATCAATCTTATTATCATTAATTCGTAGAGAAGCATAATTAATTCAAAAAAATTTAAAATTCAACGTCATGGATTCTATCATGTTTTTAATATTATCACTTTCGCTTATCGGGCTAATTGTGATTCTTGTACTTTCGCAGTTCAAGATTGAGAATAATGTTTCAGGTCATTTTGATGGAAATAACCATGATTTTAACGTATTTATGTCAAAAATTAAAGGTAGTTCATCAAGAATAAGACGGTTGAGTGGTAAATAGTAATTGGTATTCTAAAAGCCTGAGTATTGATTAATTGCATTAAATCAAAATCATATTGATTGTCATAAGTTAAAATAGTTCTTTAAATCCAAAATTATTATTGATGGCACACCTTTTTAACATTGTAAGTAAAAAAGTATCATTAACACACAAAATATAAACTTATTTAAACTATGAAAAAGTTATTATTAACAGCAATAATTGCTGTATCCTGCATGACAACATTTGCTCAAGACAAGCTATTTACCGTTGGATTAAGAGCTGGCGTAAATTTATCACAAGTAGCAGGAAACAATTTGTCGCTATCATCGGGAGGAAAAAATTTCACTTTTAAAAATAATGATACTCGTGCTTACGGATTTGTTGGCGGTATTTTTATGAGATTTGGAAAGAAAATTTTCATTCAACCAGAAATTTTATTGTCACAAAAAGGTGGAAAGTTTGATGTTTTTGAAGATGGTAAATCTAATGGAAGATCAGTAGATTTAAAGTTAACAAACATTGATTTACCAGTTTTAGTGGGTGTAAAATTAGGAAATGTTTTGAGAATTAATGCAGGTCCAGTTGCTACTTTTAGGTTGTCGGACAGTGGAAACATTGGTGATAGTATCAAGGAATATCAAGGTCAGAATGCAAACGAAGTATTTAGAGACGTAATCTTGGGATACCAAGCGGGTGTAGGTTTTGATATTGGGAAGTTGAACATTGATTTGCGTTACGAAGGAAATGTCAACGATGTTGTTGATGTAAAGTTTTCTGATGCGAGTACTGCTTCTAAATTTGCTGCAAAAGGTAATTCATTGCAGGCAACGCTTGGATTTAATTTTTAATCATAATAAACGTACCAATAAATTACCTAAAATGAAAAAGAAAGTATTAGTAATCGTAAGTGTGTTGGCATTAGGTGCATTTTCAATGACATCATGTTCACGCAATGAGAAGAAAGAAATTGCTGAATCAACACAAGATGCCCAAGATAAAGTAGAACAAAGTGCTGATAATGTGGCTTCTGATGTGAAAGAAGGTGTAAATGAAGCATCCGCTGATATTAAGCAAGAGCGTATGGAAATGTCAGCTAAGATTGAAGACAAACGCCGTGACATCAAAGAAGATATGGATAAAATGGATGCAAAGATGGAGAGAGCAACTGCTAACGAAAAAGCTCGTTGGAAAGTGCGTAAAGCCAAAATGCAATCTAAGGTTGATGATTTAGATGATTCAATTGACGAATTAAAAACAGATTCGAAACGTAACTGGAAAGAATTTAAGTCAGATTTGAATAGAAAAATTGATAATATCCAAGCAGATATGAATGACTAATTTTTGAATATATATTTCATCAACAAAGCATTACATAGATTTTTAATAGTGGTTAGATTGTGAGAATAGGGAGCATATTAATGCTCCCATATTTTAAAAATCTATAAAAAAGAAATTTTAATAGTGGTTAGGTAGTATGATTTAAGGGGGAAATCTTTTTCCCCTCCTTATCTTTCCTCCTTGCACTCAAAATATTAAATTAGTAATGGTTAAGGGGTTTCAGAAAGAGTAGTGGAACTATTCCCTACTTTTTTTTCAAAATCTTACTTACTAATAAAGAAACTAATTAAGCAGTTAGGATTTTACTTAAAGGAATGGTTCAATGAACTATTCCTTTTTTTGTGGGTCTATTTTGGCATATTTTATGGAAGTCTTTTTTCAGATGAAGGGTTTTGTAAAATACCCATCGTGGTCTCAAAACACTACAATTTTCCTCATTTTGTAGAAATATTTACTCAAAACAAAACGATAAATAATCTACTGGAACTGGTACAGAAGTTTTAACAAATCAAGTATAAATAAACATCAAAATCTATGGAAATTGACCCAAATAGAGAAGCGGACAATGAAATGAAGTCTGAAATTGAAAATCAAAGAAGTACAAAACCAACGAATATGTTTCTGTTATTCATTGCAATTTTGGCTGGATTGATTGTGATTGCTTTTGTAGGCGGATTTTGGTCTTCAAATAGTGGGAAAGAGAGTAACAATATGGGTGCCGTAACGCCAGAAGATACAGCCATCATTAACAAGTCAGATACTTTAAAACAATAATCAATAATTAACTAAAAACAATGGAAAACACGAAAGAACAACTCGAAAATGAAGTAGCGCAACGTCGCATGGATACATTAGATAAAAAAGCTGATGTAATGAGTGCAGAAGCAAAAGAAACTTATTCTGATGCAAAATTAGGGGTTTCTAACTTAGCTGAC
>JAYUIP010000720.1:0-13646 GCA_043765945.1 Arcicella sp. | reverse complement strand
GCGAGTCTTATCTACGTTCCATCATTCCGACCAAAAAAAGCGTTAGAACGAACGGTTAAGTTTATTCTAACGCTTTTTATTGCTGACGGTTATCGGCTTAATTCACGATTAAATTGATAACTTAAATATTATTAAGGATCAAGTCGATGACCTATGCCTCTTCGTTACCGTAAGTTATTTGCTTGTATGAAGCACGAATCATTTCAGTACGACGAGTAATTGATGGCTTAATGAATGCACTACGACGACGTAATTGTTTAACCACACCAGTTTTTTCAAATTTTTTCTTAAATCTTTTTAACGCTTTGTCGATTGACTCGTTCTCTTTGATATTGATAATCAGCATATTATGTTTTTGTTTAAATCTTTATTTTGTAAATGGAGGTGCAAAGATAAGGGTTTACAAATTAAATGTCAAGAAAATTAATCAATAATCGCTTGATAAATAAACAGAACCATAAAGAATTTGTCACAGACAACATTAGACCACAGATGTAACAGGATTTAACAGATTTACACTGATAAAATTGAAAAAAAATCTCAATTCCATTGTGGGTATAAATCTGTTAAATCCGTAAAATCTGTGGTCTAACATATTTATTGAAGAACCACATTTACAATCCGTTTTGACACCACAATTACCTTCTTAGGAGGTTTGCCTTCCAACCATTTCTGCACAATTTCGTTCGCTAAAACCCCCGCCTCAATGTCCGCAGGTAAAGCATCCGTTGGGAAAGAGAGATTCGCTCTAACTTTTCCATTAATAGAAATTGGATATTCAAAATTGGCTTCTACCAAATAAGTAGGGTTAAATTTTGGGAAATTGGCATAAGAAATTGTACCTGCTTCATTACCCAAAATCGTCCATAATTCCTCCGCAATGTGAGGTGTATATGGCGACATTAAAATTACTAATTCTTGCAAAATAGCCTTTTTAGAGCATTTTAACGTTCCTAATTCATTCACACATATCATCAAAGTTGAAACTACGGTATTGAAAGAATAGCGTTCCAAATCTTCCTCTACCTTTTTGATACAAGTATGCAAAACTTTCAATTCGGCTGGTGTTGGAGCTTCATTTTTAACTTTCAAGTTATCTTGTTCATCATAAAATAAACGCCAAACTTTCTTGATGAAACGGAAGGAACCATCAATTCCGTTGGTATTCCACGGTTTTGCTTGTTCCAAAGGTCCCAAGAACATTTCGTATAAACGCAAAGTGTCTGCCCCAACTTTATCCACTAAAATATCAGGATTGACAACGTTGTATTTAGATTTTGACATCTTTTCGACCTCAACTCCGCAAACGTATTTACCATCTTCTAAAATGAATTCAGCATTGGCAAAATCTTCTCGCCAAGCCTTGAAAGCTGTGGTATCTAAAATATCATTATTCACAATATTTACATCCACGTGAATGTCTGAAACATCGTACTGAGATTTCAATCCGAAAGAAACGAAAACAGGGTTCTTGCCCTCTCCTACTGATGATTTTACTCGATAAACAAAGTTAGAACGCCCTTGAATCATGCCTTGATTAATCAATTTCTTGGCAAATTCTTCTTCTGGCACGAGTCCTAAATCTTTCAAAAATTTATTCCAAAAACGGCTGTACAACAAATGTCCCGTAGCGTGTTCAGAACCTCCAATGTATAAATCAACGGCTTTCCAGTAATTTATTGATTCTTGCGAAGCAAATTCCGTTTCATTTTGAGCATCCATATAACGATACCAATACCAAGACGAACCCGCCCAACCTGGCATCGTAGAAAGTTCGTAAGGGAAATAGCCCCCCGAAGCGTCGGTCGCCCCGCCCCCAAAGAGGGAGCTTTCTCGTCCAATATTCGAGTCCGAATCGGAGTCCAAAGTTCCCTCTTCGGGGGTTAGGGGGCTTTTGTACATCCATCCCTCTGCACGACCCAAAGGTGGCTCTCCTGTCTCAGTTGGGAGATATTTGTCAATTGCTGGCAAAGTCAAAGGCAATTCTGATTCCTCAATCAAGTAGGGCAAGCCGTCTTTGAAATAAGCTGGCACAGGCTCGCCCCAGTAACGTTGGCGACTAAAAACGGCATTCCGCAAACGATATTGAATTTTACCTTTCCCGATGCCTTTTTCCTCTAAAAATTGCGTTAAAACTTTAGTTGCTTCTTTATATTCCAAACCATTAATTATGCCCGAATTGATGTACTTTCCTTCTTTGGTATTATCCGCTTGAACGTCTATATCCTTCTGAGCATCCAAAATTGGCACGATTGGCAAGTTGAAATGGGTCGCAAAATTCCAGTCACGTTGATCACCCGAAGGTACGCCCATAACGGCACCTGTTCCATAGCCCGCCAGGACGTAATCTGCCAAATAAATCGGCACTTTTTCGTCGTTGAATGGATTAATTACGTAACTCCCCGTGAACACACCCGACACTTTTTTAACCTCCGACATACGGTCTAATTCTGTTCTCGAAGCTACCCATTTCACGTATTCCTCAACAGCTTCCTTTTGTTCGGGAGTTGTCAAAAAAGGCACTGATTCCAATTCTGGGGCAATTACCATGAAAGAAACACCGTAGATGGTATCGATACGAGTGGTGAAAACTTCAATCGAAGTTAGATGTCCGTTGTTCGATGTTCGTTGTTCGTTATTTGATGTTGGTTGATTGTCGTCCGAATTCCGAACATCAAACAACGAATCACGAACATCGACCTCCGAATTTCGAACATCGAACAACGAAAATCGAACTGATGCTCCTGTGCTCCTACCAATCCAATTGCGTTGTTGGTCTTTCATGGATTCTGACCAATCGACTTCGTTCAAGCCATCAATCAAACGGTCGGCATAAGCGGTAATTCGCATTGCCCATTGCTTCATTTTTCGTTGTTCAACAGGATAACCCCCTCGCTCTGAAACACCATCTTTTATCTCATCATTTGCCAAAACCGCTTTCAATCCTGGACACCAATTCACAACGGATTCATCGGGATAAGTCAAACGGTATTTTAACAACAAAGTTTGCTGTTCATGTTCGGTCATTCCGCTCCAATCCTCTGCCGTAAAATTTATAGTATCTTCATCACAAACGGCATTAACAGATTTATTTCCAGAGTCCGCAAAACGAACAATTAAATCACTGATTTTCAAGGCTTTATTCGCATCTTTATCGTAATAATGATTAAATAATTGCATAAAAATCCACTGCGTCCATTTGTAATATTTTGGGTCGGAAGTACGTACTTCTCTGTCCCAATCGTAACTAAAACCAATTTGTTTTAATTGTCGAATATAAGTCGTAATATTTTCTTCGGTGGTAATTGCAGGATGTTGTCCCGTTTGAATGGCGTATTGTTCGGCAGGTAAACCAAAGGAATCAAAACCCATTGGGTGAAGCACATTAAAGCCTTTCAAACGCTTGTAACGAGCGATTATATCCGAGGCAATATATCCAAGTGGATGCCCCACGTGTAGCCCCGCACCCGATGGATACGGAAACATATCTAAAACGTAATACTTTGATTTTGAGGGATTTATCTCCGTTTTGAAGGTCTTATTATCCTCCCAAAACTGTCTCCATTTTTGTTCTACTTCTCTGTAATTATAGTCCATTTTCTTTTAGTTATTAGTAATTGGTAATTAGTGATTGGTGGACATATCTGACTAATCACTGATTACTAATCACCAATCACAGTAACACAAAATTAGGACTTAAAGGGGATTAAATAAAGGATTGGATGTACTTAATGTATTTGATGCTTCCCGTGTTGAAGATTTTGAGGTCTTCATCTTTCGTCAGTTCATTCATCGAAAAACGTAGCTGACTGGTTGGATTAAGATAAAAACTTTGTGGAGAAGTGTTTTCAATTTTCGTAAAACCTAATTTATTATAACTCCGCCCGTCTGACCAATCTCTATCGGCGTAAGACATAATATCATTGGGTTGATGTTCCTTTATGAATGCTTTTAATAACTTATCCATTCCACCCACCACAACGTAATTTTGCAAAGTGGCAAATCTAATTAATTCAAATGAGCGAGTGCCTGACCTCTCTCCTACTTTCATGGTTCTGGCTCCGCTGAAAGTGGCAACTGCGATTAATTTTGGTTGGGGAGCTTGGATGCCGTTGTTTGTGTCCCCACAGACGACACCACCAAAAAAACGTTCAACATATTGCGGTTTTAGAAATAATCCATACTTAAATTTCGCCTTCACCAAACCTTGTAAGTGATTGATTTTCAAGAAATCATCTGCCGTTGGTTTATCAATTCTTTCAATAAAACAATGCCTTGCATGCAGACGAGTAAAGCTACTTAACATCGCTAAAATTCGAGATTCTACTAACTCGGTTTTGGATAAATACACATCCTCCCAAAGGTGAATAATTCTTTGATTTTGAATGTTTATTTTATTGGAAAAATTTTGGAAATAATTATTTGGAAGAGGGATATTTTGAAAGATTTGTAAATCAATAAGATGTAAATAAAGTTGATGTTGTGGAATAAAAATCAAGTCAAAAACTGATTGATTCTTAATAGATTCAAAAGCTATTTCACTGGTTTCTAAGAGTTTATGTATTTCTTGTTTCCACATTTTTAAGTACAACAGGTTTCTAACCTGTTGAAGTCAACAACAGGACTATGCTTCTCAGTCACAAACCTATTGTGCTAAATTGGCAAATATATTTTATCAATCATTTCTTGGTATTCTGAACGAGCATCCGAAAAAACCGTTATCCCTCCCCCACTCTTAAAAATCAAACTCCCATCTTCTTGTTTTTCGATGAAACGAATCATCACAGAACTATCTAAATTCTTCCCATCAAATATTCCAAAAACACCCGTATAGTAGCCTCTATCATAATTTTCAGATGCCTTTATGATTGCCAAAGTTTGAGATTTGGGAGCTCCACAGATTGAACCTGCGGGTAATAATTTGAACAAAAGAGTTCCAATTTGAGACTGATAATCAACTGGCAATTTACCACATATTTCAGAACTTACCTGCAATAAATCGCCTTCGTGGGTATGGATTCTACTGATATATCTAAACTTTTCAACCCACACTTTCTCAGAAATCATGCTGATATCATTTCGGATTAAATCAACAATAGTCGTATGTTCAGCAAATTCTTTTTTATCGTTCAGAATTACTGTTTCAGCATCAGGAATATCTGCCGAAATCGTGCCTTTCATGGGATGCGAAGAGATAATTCCATCCTCAATTTTGACAAATATTTCGGGGGAAAAAAGGACAAATTTATCCTTAAAATAAAGTTGATATTTCGTCCGACTACATTGAAATATCTCTTGCAAAGACAAATTTACTTTGATTGGCGTTGGCTTCGTGAGATTAGTTAAAAAGCTGTCTCCACGCAACATAGCCTGTTTTACGATGTCAAAAGATTGTTGATATTCTTGAAAACTGATTGGATATTTTTCTAAATGAAGTGATTTTTCAAAAGGAGATTTACCGAAAGCAAAGTTAGTTTTGTCATTAATTTTATAAAAGATATTGGCTTGTTCAACCTCCTCCAAAGTCAAGACCACAGGCTGTCTCAAATCGTAATCAATTACGAAAAGAAATGGCTTGCCTTCGCTACCCAAATCATTCATTTTTTGGATGGCTTGTCGGGTGGATTCTGGAAGTATTGGGGGAGTTTTAAACATTTAAAATTTAACAAGCAAAAAGCCCTAAAAAGTTTCGATTTTAGGGCTTTTTGAAAACTATGAGTGGTGTCATTGCGAGCGTGGCGAAGCAATCTATTACAATGAGCATTAACTTTCAAATACTCTTTGACCATTCTAAAAAATGGCTTCGTTACACTCGCAATGACAGCCAATTATAGTCTTTTCACCCTCAATGATAATCATTTCAAACATTTGTGTAAAACACCTTAATATTTAATCCTTCAAATGCCCCCAATTCTCCCTTCTCTTAATTCGATACAACTGCATTTCACTGACATCAAATTGTTTTGCCAGGAGTCTCATGCGAGTTTTACGATTTGGGTCATCTAATTTACTCCTGATAAATAGTACTTTGGAAGGATTTAGTTTGTATCTTTTGCCCTTATGAATATCCTCAACCATATTGCTAATTGATTGAATGACGGCAGGGCTTTTTTGACCGTGGGCGTGCATTTGTTCTTTGGTTGCCCATTTCAAGTTTTCTACACGATTATTATTTTTATCAAAATCTAAATGAATTACAAAAGCCTGTTCTTCATTTTCTTTTGGTAAAAACTGTTCAGCCACAATTCTATGTAAAAGTATGTTCCGATTAATTGTTTTCCTATCGGCATAGATCCTGTACCTAAAGCTATTATAGCCGCCCGTGAGACTTCCTTTCAAGATTTCTCCATACTTTATGTTGTCCATAAAACTCATCAAACGACCATACGTGGAAATGGCATAACGCTTTTGGGAGTTATAGCCTAAGCTAAATTCCGACCATTTTTCATTATAAAAAAACTTTATCATATTTTTATTTATACGTTTTATGTACTTTGATTAAGGAAACCAAAATATCATTTACTTCTTTGAAAATCAATGAGTTATATTGAATAAAACAGTTGCAGCGACTTGTGTGGGTTATACAAAATTGGTGTTTACAAAAATACTCAAAAAGAGACTCTTCTCATAGGCTTTAACAAGAAAAAGCCCTAAAAATTTCGTTTTAGGGCTTTTGGTAATAGAAGTACATAATTATGAAATTGGAATGCCAGCATCCACCATCATTTGTTTACCGATGGCTATTTGCTCTTTGATTTTAATATTTTCCCCTTTCAAATATTCGCTAAAAGCATTTTTGAATTCTTGTTGCTCTTCTTTTGAAAGAGCATCATAATACCTAAACTTATCTCTTTTTACATAGCTTTCCGAAAGACTATCAGAGGCTTCTCTAAGTCTTCTAAAATAGTCGGAAAAATTAAAATTAATCATGTTCTTAATATTTTAAACTTACATTAATTTGAGAATATTTGTAATCAGAATATTTACTTCAAACAAACTATCTAATAATTCATCAATTTCTTCGGAAGTTGTATTGGCTGCAACCCCTTCATCAAGTCTTTTGAGAATGGTTGCCTTAACTTCCTGAAAATGTTTTAATATGGTCTCTTTCGTGAACATTTAAAATTAAAAAATCATTCTGTCATTTCAAACATTTACGAAACAAAACTTTTCGCCTTCTCAATCGCATTTTTAAGTCCAGAAACATCATTTCCTCCCGCCGTGGCAAAGAATAGTTGACCACCTCCGCCACCTTTGATTTCTTTGGCAATTTCTTTGATTATTTGCCCTGCGTTTAGGTTTTTTGAGGCTACTAAATTCTCAGCAATCATGATTGCTAATTGTGGTTTTCCGTTTACTTCTGCCCCCAAAACGCAATACAAATCGCCAATTTTTGCTTTTAATTCATAGGCTAATTGCTTTAAAGCATCGGCTGTGGGAACTTCTACGACCTCCGCAATCATGTTGATATCACCTACTGAAATGATTTTGGCATACAACCTTTCTTTAACTTCTTGGAGTTTTTCGTTCTCCAAAATATCAATCTTTTTCGATAAAGAGTTTCGTTCTTCTTGCAAGGCTTTCACAGCTTTCACGATGTCTGGTTGCCCCTTAAATAACTGCTTAATTTCAATGATAATTGATAATTGTTCATTGATAATTGACAAGGCTTTCTCACCCGTATATGCCTCCACACGGCGTATACCCGCAGAAACTGAACTCTCAGCTACGAATTTAAACATTCCGATTTCGCCCGTTACGGGAACGTGTGTACCACCACAAAGCTCAAGCGAAAACGTTGGGTCGAAAGTAATTACTCTGACGAAATCACCGTATTTTTCGCCAAAAGTTGCCGTTGCTCCCATGGCTATGGCTTGTTGAATTGGCACATTTCGCTTTTCATCTAACTTAATATTGTCTCGAATTTTCTGATTGACAATCGTTTCAATTTGAGCTAATTCTTCATCCGTTACTTTCGAGAAATGAGCAAAGTCAAAACGAGTAACTTCTTCATTCTGGAACGAACCTTTCTGAGAAATATGAGAACCCAAAACCTGACGCATCGCTGACAACATTAAATGCGTAGCAGTATGGTTTTGTGTAATTCTTTGTCTTCTGGCAGTATCAATTTTGGCAGTTACAATATTATTAACTTCAATATTTGAAAGAAATTCACTCGCCTTTCTATCCGTAGAAATATGAATAAATAAATCGTTTTCTTTCTTGGTATCAGAAATTGTTATCGGAACGCCGCCCGACTGATAACTGTTGACTGTTAACTGTCCACTATCCCCCACTTGTCCACCCATCTCAGCGTAGAAAGGGGTTTTGTCCAAAACGATGTGATACTCCTCCCCTGTTTTGGTTTTTACTTTACGATATTTAGTAATTTTTGATTGAGTTTCTGTTTCGTCATAACCCACAAATTCAAAGTCAAAATCTTCATCTGAAACTATTACCCAATCAGTTGCTTCTTTGGTTGAATCCTTACGAGAACGGTCTTTCTGAGCTTGCAAAGCCGTTTTGAAACCTTCTTCATCAATGGATAGTCCTTTTTCACGAGCAATCAATGCCGTTAAATCAACGGGAAAACCAAAAGTATCAGAAAGTTCAAAAACGATAGAACCAGGCAAAACAGCCCCCTCCGCCCCCAGAGGGGGAACTTCCGAGTCCAAATTATAGTCCGATTTTAACTCCCCCTCTGGGGGTTGTGGGGCTTGGTCTATTATTTCGTCCAACCGTTTCAATCCATTTTCAAGTGTTCTCAAAAACGAATTTTCTTCTTCCAAAATTACTCTTTGAATAAAATCTTGTTGAGCCTTTAATTCTGAAAAAACGCCATCGAATTGTTCTGCCAATAACGGAATAATGGTATTCATAAACGGCTCACGGAAACCTAAATACGTATATCCATAACGAACCGCACGGCGAAGAATACGTCTAATTACGTAACCAGCCTTGTTGTTTGACGGTAATTGCCCATCGGCAATGGCAAAAGCAATCGCACGAATATGATCAGAAATTACTCTTAGGGCAATATCTGCCCATTTTTCCTCACCATAAACTTTACTCGCTTTATCAGCAATAAATTTGATGGTATTTGAAAAAACATCGGTATCATAATTCGACTGTTTGCCCTGAATCGCCATGCACAAACGCTCGAAACCCATGCCAGTATCCACGTGTTTTGAAGGCAACGGCACCAGCGAACCATCCGCCATACGCTCAAATTGCATGAAAACGTTATTCCAAATTTCAACCACTTGCGGATGGTCATTATTCACCAAATCCTTTCCAGAAGTCTTTGCCACTTCATCCACATTTCTTAAATCTATGTGAATTTCTGAACATGGTCCACACGGTCCAGTTTCACCCATTTCCCAAAAATTATCCTTTTTATTACCCAAAATAATACGGTCTTCGCCCACCATTGATTTCCAAATATCAAACGCTTCCTGATCGAAAGGCACGCCATCTTTTTCATCTCCTTCAAAAACGGATACATAGATTCTGTCTTTCGGTAATTTATAAACCTCCGTTAAAAGCTCCCAAGACCACGCCAGAGCCTCTTTTTTGAAATAATCGCCAAAAGACCAATTGCCTAACATCTCAAACATGGTGTGGTGATAGGTATCAAATCCTACGTCTTCCAAGTCGTTATGTTTTCCCGAAACCCTTAAACATTTTTGCGTATCGGCAATTCGTTTTGAAGGAGGCGTACCGTTACCTAAGAAAAAATCTTTGAACTGTGCCATGCCCGAATTGTTGAACATCAAAGTTGGGTCGTTTTTTGCAACAAGAGGTGCAGAAGGCACAATGAGGTGTCCTTTTGAGGCGAAAAAATCTAAAAATTGCTGACGTATTTGTCTGGAAGTCATGTCTGGTTATTAGTTAATGGTTATTGGTTACTAGCTAAATTGAATTACATAATTCTCTGATTTTAAATCTGTTACCTAATAACCGATAACAAATAACTAATAACTAACAAATATTTCCGAATTAATGAATTGTTTTTTAACTTGTAAAATATTCAATTTTACTGTTAAAAGTTCGCAAATTTACATAAAATTGTCTTCGATACCTGACAGGTTACTTAAAACATATTAATTGTAGCCACACGTTATCCTTACTCGTGTTTTAAATTTATGGAATTAACCAAACGCTATTATTCAATTTCAGAAGTAGCAGGAATGTTTGAAATGAACATTTCTAAACTCCGTTTTTGGGAAGAACAATTCCCGACACTCACTCCCAAACGTGACCGTGCAGGCGATAGAAAATATACGCCCGACGACATTAATCATCTTAAAGAAATTGTGGAATTAGTTGATGCTCAGGGATATACGATTGAGGGAGCGAAGAAAGCGTTGGACAATAAAAAGAAGAAAAAGAATGTAAATCAAGTGGTGATTGATAAGTTAATTGAAGTAAAAAGTTTTATGGTATATTTGCGTGAGTCTTTGGATAAGGATTTGGAAGATGAGGAGGATGAAGAAGACGAATAATTTAACAAGAAAATGGCAAAGAAAAAAGACTGGAAAGAAGCTGAATTAATACAAACATTTCATTTAGAAAGAATTGCTACACATCAAACACCTTTGATGATGGAATGGCTTACGGTCAAACATCCAACATTTACGAATTCTGAGTCTGAAATATTTGAAAAAATATACCAAAAAGCGGTTGAAAAAATTGGAGGTTGGAGTGAAGAAGACCTTAAAATGAAGTTTATATCGTTTGTTTTGGACTTGGGAGATTTAACGGATGATAAGAATATTGTTACCTTTTTTGACAAACAATTAAAAGGAATTGTAGAAGGAATTTCGCTTTCTGTTAAATCTGATTTTATGTTAGCAAAGGGATTTATGAACATTTATCAGACCCCTTATTTTCATTTTCAGGAATACAAACCCCAGATTAATCCTTCTGGTGAGCCAATGGCACAATTAATAGAGGCATTTTTGATTGCTCAGGAACAAAATAGTAGTAGTGACGTTGAAATACCTTTATATGGTTGTGAAATTATCGGAAAACAATGGTGTTTTGTCACGATGGAGAAAAAACAATATTGCATTTCAAGTATTTACGACTGTACAAACCGTGAAGAATTATTACAGATCATTGCGATACTGCGTAAGTTTAAAACCATCTTAAAGGAGCGATTTTTATAATCTGTATTTCAGTAATTATGCCCAAACGTACTTCCATAAATGATGTTCAAGTAATAGAAGATTTGAACGATTTAGACCGCATCGTGATTGATAAACGGAACGATAAAAGAGCGGATGCTAAGAAAAATAGACGTAATCGTCATTATATAAAAGTGCTTATTAAATCGCAAATGGATTGATTGATTTTGCAAAACTATGAATAATTGATTCCGATATTTGTTTGTAGTCAAAAAAAGCGATTTTACACGAATGTTTCCTGTATAAAAATCGCTAATATAATTGATGGCATGACTCAAAGTCATGCCATCAATAAACGTAAATTTTCTACCCAATATCCCCAATCTCAAAAGGCAAAGTCCTCATCCTTTTTCCTGTCAAATTAAAAATCGCATTGCAAAGTGCTGGGGCAATTGGTGGTAATCCAGGTTCTCCAACGCCACTCGGAGCTTCTTGGTTTTGGATGATATGCACTTCTGTTTTTGGCATCTCGTTGATTCTCAGTACATTATATTGATGAAAATTAGTTTGTTCTGCCACTCCTTCTTTGAACGTAATGCCATTCTTAATTGCGGCAGTTAATCCCATCACGATATTTCCTTCGGTTTGAGCAATGACATTATTAGGATTTACGGTCATTCCGCAGTCAATTACCGAAACAATTTTCTCAATTTTCACGCCCTTTCCTTGCTTTGAAACCGTTACGGCATGAGCCACAATAGACCCGAAAGAACGAGCCACGGCAATACCAATCGCTTGATTTTCAGGCAGTTTATGATGATAATTCGCTTTCTTGGCTAAGGTTTGTAACACTCTACTAAATCTTGGAGCATCCGCTAACATATCCAGACGAAATGCCAATGGGTCTGTCTTGGAAGCGTAAGCCAATTCATCCATAAAACTCTCTTGTCCGAAAGCCGTAGTCGAAGAATAAACCGAACGCCACCATACGATTGGAATATCAGTTTCTGCCAAATGAAAACTCATTGTTCTACTGCCAAAATCATAAGGACTATCGTCCAAATTTGCCGTTTCTGCCGCCCAAGAATCAGGGGCATCTTTCAAGGGTGCTTTGAAAACTTGATGTTCAATTGAAGCTCCCACAATTTTGTGATTATGAGCAACCACCGCACCATTGGCATCTAAACCGCCTTCCATCACCGATACCATACCTGGGCGGAAAGGTCCTTGCGTGGTGTCATCTTCCCGTGTCCAGATGACTTTTATGGGAGCATTTACTTGTTTTGAAATATGTAAAGCCTCCATTACGTAGTCGTAATAGGCTTTTCTTCCAAACGAACCGCCCATGAAAGGTACGTTAATTTTGATATTTTCAGGTTTAATTTTCAAGTATGCTGCCACTTCACCGATCAATCCATCAGGTCCTTGAATGGGAGCCCATAATTCCGCTTTATCGCCTTGCACCCAGACGGTGGCATTCTGAGGTTCTAAGGCTGCATGAGCCACAAATGGTGTTTGATAATAGACTTCTAATTTCTGACTCGCTCCTGCAAAATCTTTATTGAATTCACCTTTTGTATGCTCTTTATAGGATTCACCTTTGGTTTTCGCTAATTTCTCAAGTTCAGCAAAATAGTCATAAGTGGACATTTTACTCAAATCCTCCTTTTCCCACTTAATTTTTAAGGCTTTTCGCCCTTTCAAAGCCGCCCAATAATTATCTGCCACAACCGCTACCGCTTCCACCGTTTTATGTGGCATTTTTCTTTCCGTTTTTACGACAAATTTTACTCCTTTTACCTTCATGGCATCCGCCCCGTCATAGCTCAATACTGTTCCGTGAATGCTTGGCGAATGTTCAATACTGGCATACAACATTCCTGGCACATCGCCATCAATGCCAAAAACTGCCGTTCCGTTCACTTTGGAAGGGATTTCTGGACGTGGAATTGATTTTCCTAACAATTTAAAATCCTTTGGGTCTTTGAGTTTAGGCGTTTTAGGGACTTCTAATTTTGAAGCCTCCGCTACTAATTCTCCGTAGATAAAAACTTTATTACTTGGTTTATGAATCACTTTCGCATTCTCCGCAAAGCACTCATTTACAGGCACTTGCCATTTGGTAGCGGCTGCCGAAATCAACATTTCACGCACGGCTGCCCCCGCAGTTCGCATGGGAGTCCAGCGAGAATTAACTGATGATGAACCACCTGAAAGTTGCGAACCATATTTGCCCTTTCCATCAGTATTTCGGATTTCAACTTGGTCGAGGCTAACTTCCAATTCCTCCGCCAAAAGCATTGGAAGGGCTTGATATGTGCCTTGTCCCATGTCTGGACGAGCATTGAAAAGCGTAATTTTCCCCGCATCATTTATCAAAATATACGGGTTCAATTCAAGCCCCAAAGCGTTGGCAGTATCAATTTTATGAACAATGGTTTTTGAATTACCGAATGAAGGCAATGAAAAGCCGATAGCCAAGATTGAACTGGCTTTTATGAAGTCTCTGCGGGAGTT
>JAYUIP010000719.1:0-4718 GCA_043765945.1 Arcicella sp. | reverse complement strand
CTTTCAGATACGTGTATCAACCCGATGGAACGATGAAGTTTTAAAACCAAAAGCCTTCTCAAAATCAAATGAGAAGGCTTTTGTAAAGATTAAACCTACCTGATTTTGTGAAAACTTATTCAAATAACTGTAAAACTCGAAGAAAAGTCACACAGTTTTGATAATGACACTTTCATTTAAACAAATCATCCGCATCTACTTGGCTATGAATTTCTTCTAAAAAATACTCATTTCTCATAGCTGGAAATGTGGTTAATAAACTCGTCACAATCTGCTTTTTTGTTTTTGTAGCATACTGAAAGATAGCTCGTCTTTGTCTCAATTTTGCAGTATAATCTTTGGATAATACAAAATCTTTGTTAATAAACTTACATTCAAAAAGATGAATTATTCCGTCTTTACGATTAATTACCATATCTACTTGTGTGCCTGGTAACTCTTTGTCTCCCAAAAATTTCCACGAGCTTACTTGTGAATATAAACCACTGATTCCTAATGATTTATGTATTTGCTCGATGTGTAATAAACAAATATTTTCAAAAGCATATCCGCACCATGATTGATAACTGGCACTTTCTGCCATACTTTGCCAAACATTAACTCGACCCACGGTATTTTCTCTAATAAACTTCACATAAAATATACTGTAAAAATCAATAATTCTAAATAACGAATCCCTATTTTTCTTGTCAAACGATGTCATTTGCTTAATAAATCCACAATCAATTAAGTTTTCAATAGTTCGCAAGAAAGAACCTCCATTGGGTATTTTTGTATCTTCTAAAAGTTGTTGACGAGTCATTCCGTAAGGATGTTTTGTAAGGGCTTCCACAATAGCAAGGTGTTTTTGGGCATCTTTGAATAATGAATGATAAAGAGGTTTAAATTCTCTTGAAAGCAACCCATTTTCTTCAAAACATAATCCATCAATTACTTGATTTACACTTTTTGCGGGTTTGATAGCATCTAAGTAAAACGGAATCCCACCCATGACCATATACAATTGAATGATTTGGTAATGCGTAAATTTTAAGTTTTTATACTTCAAAAATGCCTCTGTTTCTGCCAGAGTAAAAGGTTTTAGTTCAATACTTTGTGTTACTCTATTATGTAAACCGCCTTTGGCATCCCTCAAATTTTTGATAATCCATGAGGCAGCAGAACCGCAAGTAATTAATAGCAGGTGTGGCATTTGTGAACCATGTTGATTCCAAAAGTATTGTAAAGCCGCCAAAAAACCCGATTTAGGTTTATCTAACCACGGTAATTCATCCAAAAAAACTACTACTTTTTGGGTTTTATCTAAGGAATATAAATAGTCTGAAAGCAAAGCGAAAGCCTCCGACCAATTATTTGGATACGTTTGATTATCAACGCATTGCCTATTAAATTCTCTTAAAAAATTAGCTAATTGTATGGCGTTATCCTCTTCATCTGACCCCGTGAAATCGAAGCAAATATTACTTTTCAGATATTGTCTTATCAAAAAGTTTTGCCTACACGTCTACGACCATATACCGATACAAATTCAGCTTTTGGCGAAGCTAATAATTCATCTAAAAGAGCCTTTTCTTTTTGTCTTCCTAATACATCCATAACGTTTTCGAGTTTTTTTGAAATAATTGTACAATAAATAACAGTTATTTCAAAAAGAAAATTTATTATCTGGAAATAACTACCTAAAATGACCAGTTATTTCCAAAATAAAACTTATTATTTGGAAATAACTACTTAAAATAGCCAGTTATTTCCAAAGATGCTTAAAGATTCGACTAAAACCGTATAAGAAGTAGTAATTATAGTGAAGTATAGGTTTTGATTTTCGACTAAAACTGTATAAAAATGTCAAAATAAGTATTTTAATACAGAACTATCTACTATTTGGCGGAAGATGTTAAGGTTCAACTTCTCCGAAGTTTGCCACTACATTTCACCGTTTTCTACAAAGGTTAAACCTCTCCGAGGTAGGATTTGTATTGAACTTTACCTCGGAGAGGTTTAACCTTTGTAGAATATGATATATTTAACTCTCAATACTTCGGAGAAGTGTAACCTTAAAAGGGTCCGCCAAATAGTAGATAATTCCGTTTCAATAAGACAAATTAACCCGTCACAAGTCTATTTTCTCAACAATGACTACAAATTTGGTTGCGAAAAAAAATGTGTTATTTGGGTTTAATAACGAACCAAGTGAGTCTATAGGCTTTGTTTTTATAACATTAAAAAAGCCTTCGCATTGGGCAAAGGCTTTTTTAATATTATAAAAATGCTATTATCTACAACATATTCAAAATCAAAGCCCCAGCCACAGCCCCAGCAATTGGTCCTGCCACTGGAATCCATGAATATGACCAGTCTGACGAGCCTTTACCCGAAATTGGCAATAAAAAATGAGCAATTCGAGGACCTAAATCACGAGCAGGATTGATGGCATAACCCGTTGACCCTCCGAGAGATAGACCCACTGCCCAAACCAAAATTCCGACGGTGAAAGGTCCTAATCCTGTTGTGATTGAACCGAAAGATCCCAGGGCAATTATCGCCAAACAAGTGGCCAAAAATTCCGCTGTGAAATTGGCAAATGGGCTTCTGATGGCGGGTGCGTTGCAATAACAAGCTAATTTCAAACCTTTATCTTCCGTGATTGCCCAATGTGGAAAATATTGAAGCCAAACCAAGATTGAACCAAACATTGCTCCCAACATTTGAGCCAAAATAAATGCTCCTGCGTTGCTCCAATCGCCTGATTTTACGGCTTCTGCAACCGTTACGGCAGGATTCAAATGTGCCGCAGGACTGCCAAATTTTGTAGATACGAAGATTGCCATCGTAACGGCAAAAGCCCAACCAGCCGTAATGACTATCCAGCCACTGCCCTCCCCTTTCGAGCCTTTGAGTAATACATTGGAAACAACGCCGTTTCCAAGATAAATTAAAACAGCAGTACCGATAAATTCGCCAAGAAATGTTGATGTCATGTTGTGAAGTGGTTTAATTGATTTATTAACAGAAACTATTGCACAAATTAAAGCAAAAGATTGTTAAATAGCTATACAATTAAGTAGGCAGTTTTAAACTAACATTTTCTATTTTACCTACCAAAACATCCCCCTACACCCTTCAAAGGGGGACTTGTACTAATGCTATTCCCTTTTTAAAGGGGGTAGGGGGATGTTTTGGTAGGTAAATTAAAGTATGTTTGTTAAAAACTTCATTAAAAGTTATTAACAAATTAAACAGATAAAGTTAAATTAGTTTGAGTTTCATTATTTTATTAGAACGGAAATAGCCGTATTTTTGAATAGAGAAAAGAAAATCCGAAATTAAAATTATGCGAGAAGATTATTTGAAAGGTGAAACAGAAACCCTTTCTAACGTTGAAAAAGAAATAGAGCGTGCTTTACGACCCCTGTCATTTGAAGATTTTGCGGGGCAGGATAAAATATTAGAAAATTTAAAGGTTTTCGTAACCGCTGCTCGCCAGCGTGAAGAAGCTCTCGACCATGTGCTGCTACACGGACCTCCTGGTTTGGGGAAAACTACGCTTTCAAGCATCGTGGCAAATGAATTGAAGACCAATATCAAAATTACGTCTGGACCCGTTTTAGATAAACCTTCTGATTTAGCAGGACTTTTGACCAATCTTCAACCTTATGACGTACTTTTTATTGACGAAATCCACCGACTCAATCCCATCGTTGAAGAATATTTATACTCGGCAATGGAGGATTATAAGATTGATATTTTGTTGGATTCAGGACCCAATGCAAGGAGCGTTCAGATTTCTTTGAATCCGTTTACGCTCATCGGGGCAACTACACGGGCGGGAATGCTTACGTCTCCGTTACGAGCAAGATTTGGGATTAATTGTCGCTTGGAATATTACGATGCCAAGTTATTAACATCTATCGTGAAACGTTCTTGCGAGATTTTAAAAACACCCATTAATGACGATGCAGCTTATGAAATTGCCAGAAGAAGTCGTGGAACACCTCGTATTGCCAACAACCTTTTGCGAAGAACTCGAGATTTTGCCCAAGTAAAAGGAGACGGAAGAATTACTGTGGAAATTGCAGAAATGGCTCTTTTAGCTTTGGATGTGGATAAAAATGGATTGGACGAAATGGATATTCGTATTTTGACAACCATCGTGGAGAAATTCAAAGGTGGTCCCGTTGGATTGACCACCATTGCAACGGCTTGTGGTGAAGAGGCAGAAACAATTGAAGAAGTTTACGAGCCATTTTTAATTCAAGAGGGATTTTTAAAACGTACTTCCCGTGGTCGTGAAGCAACCGAACGGGCGTATATCCACTTGGGAATCGTGCCAAAATATCGAGCTGAACAATTGTTTTAGTTGTGTAGGGGCGTATCGAATACGCCCCTACTGTCTACTGATGCTCCTCTCTCAATAAATCATTCACCGTTTTTACAGGATTAAAAGTTATCAATGGAACTTCCACGAAAACTGTGTTCCAATTCGCCATTGAACCGTTCCAAAGACCTGGTAATTCTTGGGCTTTTAAATCTTGACCGTCTTTTGATTTTTGGGTCACGAAGCCCGTTTTTGGGTCACGAAATTCCATTAAATCAAACTTTTTGTTCTTGTAATTTTTCATTGAACAAATCAAATCAACGGGATTAAAGTGCGTTGATTCGTTGAAAAGAGCCTTTTGATTTTCATCATCCATATCTACTTGGGCAGATTCTACAATTTG
>JAYUIP010000718.1:0-1588 GCA_043765945.1 Arcicella sp. | reverse complement strand
ACGGAACATCAAACGGAATTGTGCCGATGTTACGAGTATTTAATGACACCGCTCGTTACGTAGATCAAGGCGGAGGGAAGCGTAAAGGCTCTTTTGCTATTTATATTGAACCGTGGCACGCTGACATTTTTGATTTTTTATCGTTGAAGAAAAATCATGGAAAAGAAGAAATGAGAGCCAGAGATTTGTTCTACGCCCTTTGGATTCCAGATTTATTTATGCAACGGGTTCGTGATAATGATACGTGGTCGTTGTTCTGTCCGCACGAATGTCCAGGCATGGGAGATTCGCATGGGGAGGAATTTGAAAAGTTATATACGGGTTATGAATTAGCGGGTAAGGCTCGTAAGGTGGTAAAAGCTCAGGATTTATGGTTCGAGATTTTGGAATCACAAACCGAAACGGGTACTCCTTATATGTTGTTCAAAGACCACGCAAATAAGAAATCAAATCAGAAGAATTTAGGTACGATTAAATCATCGAATTTATGTACTGAAATTATCCAATATACTTCAAAAGACGAAGTAGCGGTTTGTAATTTGGCTTCGTTGGCGTTGCCTAAATACCTAAAAACGAACGAAAGAGGCTTCTTGGTTTTTGACCACGAAGAATTATACCGAGTAACAAAGGTTGCGACCAAAAACTTAAACAAAATTATTGACCGCAACTATTATCCAGTAGAAGAAGCACGCACGTCGAATTTCCGTCATCGTCCAATTGGTCTGGGTGTTCAGGGATTGGCAGATGTGTTTATTATGTTGAGAATGCCGTTTGAATCTAACGAAGCAAAGCAACTAAATAAGGACATCTTCGAGACGCTTTACTACGCAGCAATGGAGGCTTCGATGGAATTAGCAATTAAAGAAGGTCCTTACGAAACTTGGGCTGGTTCGCCCATTTCACAAGGAGTTTTCCAGTTTGATATGTGGGGTGTTACGCCCGAATCAAAGCGTTGGGACTGGGAAGCCTTGCGTATGAAAGTGAAAGAACACGGTGTTCGTAACTCCTTATTGGTTGCACCAATGCCAACCGCTTCAACTTCGCAAATATTGGGTAATAACGAATGTTTTGAACCTTATACTTCTAATATTTATGCCCGTAGAGTATTGTCGGGCGAGTTTGCGGTGGTGAACAAACATTTATTGCGTGATTTAGTAAAATTGAATCTTTGGAATGATTCGATGAAAAATAAGTTAATTTCTGCCAACGGTTCAGTACAAAATATCAATGAAATTCCTGCTAACTTAAAGGAATTGTACAAAACAGTTTGGGAAATTAAGCAAAAAGTAATTATTGAAATGGCTGCCGACCGAGGTGCTTATATCTGCCAGTCGCAGTCGTTGAACATACACATTCAAGACCCGAACTTTGGGAAACTAACCTCGATGCACTTCTACGCATGGGAGAAAGGCTTGAAAACTGGGATGTATTATCTCAGAACGAAAGCTGCCGCCGATGCTATTAAGTTTACAGTCGAGAAGCAAGCCGAAGTGGCAATTGAGCAAGCCAATGTTGTGCAAGAGCATGAGATGAACTACGAAGCGTATGCTGCGAATGCGGCAACGGCGAAGTCCTCGGCTACCACGCT
>JAYUIP010000717.1:0-4724 GCA_043765945.1 Arcicella sp. | reverse complement strand
GAATGTACTATAAATTCAAAGACAAAGGTTTTGATATTTTTTCAGTCAGCCTCGATCAAGAAAAAGACCCTTGGGTAAAAGCAATTGAAAAGGATGGTTTGCCTTGGCATCACGTTTCTGACCTACAATTTTGGAATTCATCAGCCGCTGCCGCTTATGGCGTTCAAGGTATTCCAGCTACATTTTTGTTAGACAAAGAAGGGAAAATTATTGCAAAATATTTGCGTGGGGAGGAATTAGAAAAGAAGTTGGAAGAGGTTTTGAAATAAATTTTAAAATAAGTAAATAATATAATCTAAAAACCACTAATTTAGAATTATAAAATGAATAGATTGGAAGCTCTTGAAGCTATAAAAGCTCAAATCTTAGAAATGTTAAACTATCATGCAAAATCTGTTTCTCCTGATAGAATTGATGCATTATTAGATTTGCTAAATGATGTTATTACTAAAATTGAAAAAGAAAAAATTAAATAATTATGAAAAAGTTTGATTTACACGAAATGCAAAATAAATTTCATAATTCACAAGATGAAATTGAGCGAATTATGCTTCAAAGGGAGTTCTTTCAATATTATGACTCCTTAGAAAAAACTGAACAGTCCGCAATGAAACAAGAAATTAATTTATTCGTAGATGATTTTATTGTCCAAAAACGAAAAGAACTTTTAGAATTAGCGTAATTTAAAACCCTGATAATCTGAAAATTATCAGGGTTTTTTCATGTATTTTTGTCCTGAAAAACTGTCAATTTAAAAAAATTATAAGCTCTGTCATTGCGAACGCAGAGAATCGGAGTTTCGTTAAACCAATCTTTTGGATTGATACAAAAAACTTAAAATCCTTTTCATCAATCATACAGATTACTTCACTACGTTCGCAATGACAAAACAGAAAACCTAACAACATGAAAGTAGCCATCATTGGAGCTGGAAATATGGGCATGGCATTTGCCAAATCATTTATCCAATACGAATTAGTCAAAAAAGAAAACCTCTTTCTAATTGAAAAAAATACGGAACGTGCTGAAGCCCTTCGTCAAGAAAATGCAGGGGCGGTTATTGATACGATTAATGCTAAAATCGGAGAATATGACTTAATTATTCTCTCGGTTAAACCACAAGATTTCGCTTCACTTCAAGATGAACTACGTGCCGTTATTCAGCCTAATCAACTGATTTTGAGTATCATGGCGGGTATTTCGATTGAAAAAATCAAGTCAACTTTGAATCATAAACTCATTGTGCGAGCCATGCCAAACACCCCCGCACTTTTGGGTATGGGAATGACGGCTTTCTCGGCGGCAGGAGACATCACATTGAGCCAATTGAAAAAAGTTGAAAATCTTATCAATTCAACAGGAAGGGCGATTTTTCTGGAAGATGAAAGTCTTTTGGATGCTGTGACAGCCTTGAGTGGTAGTGGTCCTGCCTATTTTTTTTACTTAGTAAAAGCAATGATTGAGGCAGGGAAAGAAATGGGTTTTGAAGATTCTATGTCTTCGCTTCTGGTAAAACAAACGATGTTGGGTTCTTATCATTTACTCAATAATTCAGAGAAAAATCTTGACGAACTTATCAAAGCCGTAGCCTCAAAAGGGGGTACCACCGAAGCGGCTTTGAAGCGTTTTGAAGAAGGATTGTTGTCTCAGAATTTAAAGGAAGGCATTTTTGCGGCTCAGAAACGAGCAACTGAATTATCGAAATAATAAGGTCTGACCATGCAAATTACTTCCAAACAACCCAACACAGATACCACTATTTTTGCCGTCATGTCAAAATTAGCCACTGATTGTGGAGCATTAAATTTGTCGCAGGGTTTTCCAAGTTTTGACTGTTCACCCAAACTTACTGATTTGGTTAATCATTACCTCAAAAAAGGAATGAATCAATACGCTCCAATGGCGGGAATTCAATCCCTTCGTGAGGTTATTGCTCAGAAAATCAGTGATTTATACCAAGTACATTATCATCCAGATACCGAAGTAACTGTTACAACGGGAGCAACTGAGGCACTTTATGCAGCTATCACCGCCATCGTAAATCAAGGTGATGAAGTCATTTTACTGGAACCTTGTTACGATTCTTATGCTCCTACAATAAGACTCAATGGAGGCACACCCGTGTATGTTACTCTTACGCCCGAAAATGATTATCAGATTAATTGGAATATTGTAAAATCCAAAATTACGGAGCGAACAAAATTGATTATTTTGAATACGCCCCACAACCCATCTGGTACGGTTTTTATTGAAAATGATTTAACGCAATTAGCTGATATTGTGCGAGACACCAATATTTTTCTAATTGGAGATGAGGTTTACGAACATATTATTTTTGACGGTCGAGAGCATTGGTCATTGTATAGGAGTTCTGTTTTGCAAGAGCGAAGTTTTATCTGTGGGTCGTTCGGGAAAACTTTTCACGTAACGGGTTGGAAAGTTGGTTATTGTCTTGCTCCCAAAGCCCTGACCGAGGAGTTACGGAAGGTTCATCAATGGCTTACTTTCAGTGTTAATACGCCAATACAGTACGCCTTATCGGATTTTTTGCGTGAACCCGATAACTATTTATCAATTCCGAAGTTCTATCAACAGAAGCGTGATAAGTTTTTAGATTGCATCAAAGGCTCTCGATTTACTTACACTCCCGCTCACGGAAGTTTCTTTCAATGTGTTAATTATCAGACAATTACTGATGAAAATGATTACAGTTTAGCCATACGATTAACCCGTGAAATTAGCGTGGCAAGTATCCCAGTTTCAGTATTTTATAATGATAAAAATGATTATAAAAACCTCCGTTTTTGCTTTGCGAAAGATGATGAAACTTTGGAGAAAGCGGGGGAAAGGTTATGTAGATTGTAAAAATATTACTAATACAAATAGATAAAAAAAAATGAAAGTCAAATATTTCCTCCCAATTATCCTATTAGCAAGTGCTTGCACAAAACAACCTAAATTAGAAAGTTTAAACCTCGAAAAATGGAGTGCCGACAAAGGTGGTTGCAGTGGAGAACGGACTAAAAATATTGACATACTTAAATCTTTGAAAGAAGAAATTAAAGGTACAAGTTCCAATGATTTAGATGATTATTTGGGAATACCTGATGTGCAACAATTGGCTGACCGTAATCAAAAATATTATATTTACTTCTTAGAAAAAGGGACACACTGCGAAACTTTACAGAAAGAATCTGAGGCTCAATCTATGGCAGTTCGTTTTAGTGCGATGGGAATGGCAACGGAGGTAACATTTCAAAGAGGTGTTCCGAGCCAGTAAAACTCGTGGCATGACTAAACTCGTAAACTATTATTGCCAAGAAAGTCAATGAAGAACTGTTCCTCAGTCATGCCATAAGTGAAAGCTATGGAATCTATCTTTTCTATGTGGTTGCAAAACAAAAGCTCTCACGCACAAAGTGCATGAGAGCTAAGAATATTTATTTAAAGTAAGGATTGTACAATTTTAAAAATACACTTCATTCATTTCTCTCTCCTCAATCGCAACAATGAATTATAGTGGTTAGAATTTTATGGGTAACACATAATACGATGCTACTTCAATTCCTTGGATTTTTGCTGGATTCCATGATCCCATTTTCTTCACAACTTTGATTGCCTCAGCACTCAAAATTGGATCAGCTGGACTTGCCAACACATGAACTTTACTAATTTCTCCATAACGTTCAACCATAAATCTTATCAGAACAGTTTCACCTTTCGAGTTTTTTGGACGAACAATATTTTGTCCAATAAATTTTCTAAGTCCTTCCTGTCCATCTGGAAAAGAAGCAGGAATTTCTACATCATAGTACGTTGAATCTCTATCAACGGTCATATTTTTGAAACGCATGGCACGTGCTTTATCTTTATCTTCAAGAACAGCTTCGTTATCATCAAAATCCAAAACACTGGCAATTAAGGCTTTGTCTTTTGCAGAAAATGTGGTAGGAGTCAAG
Organism: Arcicella sp.; assembly: GCA_043765945.1. GTDB lineage: Bacteria > Bacteroidota > Bacteroidia > Cytophagales > Spirosomataceae > Arcicella. The sequence continues at coordinate 765 of JAYUIP010000717.1, read as the reverse complement.
GCACTCTTTTGTGCTTGGCTCATGAATGCTACTAATAATAGCACGGTTGAAAATGTAAAATTTTTCATGACTCTATAAATTTAAAATTTCCACAATAAGAGATTAAGGAACGCAATTACTTGATAAGAAAACAAGGTTGTTAAAATTGCAAACTTGATTTCTGACTGTCATGGCGGTTACTGTCATTAATCTTAGCGTGAAAATTTCTCTTATAGCAAATAGAGTAGTTCCACAGAGTAAGGATTTTCAAAAAGTGTGCCAACTTTTTGTTTGTGATACAAAGATATGAAATTGTATTTCATATATCCAAATTTTTTATGAAAAATATTTTTTATGTAACTTACTGTAAAATAAGCATTTAGATATGTTCACCTAAATTTATTGTTTAATGAAATTTAGTTAGTATTTATAAAATCAATTAATAAAAACATTATTATTCCGATTTCAGATAAAATAAAAAAGTGATTTTAAATTGTTGGCACGCAATTTAAAACCACTTTATAAAAGAAAAATGTAATGAAATTGATTGTATTTTTCTAAGAATCAGTCCCCATCAAACATCAAACCTAAGATGTATGAAATAAAAGAAAGTACGAAACTAAAAATTAGGGGAGGAATAAAGCCCCGAACTGTGAATCCATTGATAAAATAATCAACAATATAAACAGTTATTACGTTGATTACCAACAAGAAAAGTCCAAGTGTGAGAATTGTGATTGGAAAACTAATAAGTTTTAAGATTGGCTTTATGAATGTATTGGCAAA
>JAYUIP010000716.1:0-1590 GCA_043765945.1 Arcicella sp. | reverse complement strand
GTGGCGGTGAAAATGCTCCTTCGTCCAGAGGTGAAAGAAATTGTTACTGAGAAAAATCCTGAGAAAATTTTATCGCTTTTAGCCCAAAATCAATTTGATTTGATTTTGTTGGATATGAACTATAAAAGTTCGTTGAATACGGGTAATGAGGGCATTTTTTGGCTTCGCAAAATCAGAGAAATCAACAAAACCGTTGCCGTGATTATGATTACTGCCTACGGAGATATTGATTTGGCAGTGCGTTCGGTAAAGGAAGGTGCGAATGATTTTGTGTTGAAACCGTGGCGGAATGAAAGGTTATTGGAAACAATAGCGATGAGCTATGAGGCATCAGCGATGAGTAGTGGGAAGATAACAAAATCTCGAAATCTTACCCCTAATTCCTCGAACCTCACCCCTCAAACCTCACTCCTTGGTTCTTCCGAAGCCATGCAGGATGTACTGTATAAAATTGAAAAAATTGCTCCTACCGATGCCAATATTTTGATTTTGGGAGAGAATGGAACGGGTAAAACCGAAGTTGCCAAACTGATTCATCAAAAATCATTACGACATCAAAAACCCTTCGTACACGCTGATTTAGGCTCTTTGACAGAAAGTTTATTTGAATCTGAACTCTTCGGGCATAAAAAAGGAGCGTTTACCGATGCCCGTGAAGACCGTGCAGGACGCTTTGAATCTGCTAATGAAGGAACGCTTTTTTTGGATGAAATTGGGAATATTTCGTTACCCCAGCAAGCCAAATTATTGACCGTTTTACAGAATCGAGAAGTGACCAGATTAGGCACAAATGCCCCCATTTCGATTGATATTCGCCTTATCTCGGCAACCAATGCTGCCATCAAAGAAATGGCTTCGCAAAATCAGTATCGTAAGGACTTAATTTATCGTCTGAATACCATCGAAATTACGCTCCCGCCTTTACGAATGCGGGGAAATGATGTAGTGCTTTTGGCGGAGTATTTTATGAAGAGTTATGGCGAAAAATATCATAAAAATTTGGTAGAAATTGATGAAAAAGCCAGAGTAAAACTCCGTCAATATGCTTTCCCTGGCAATATCAGAGAACTCCAACACAGCATTGAAAGGGCAGTAATTATGGCTGATGACCAAGTAATTACAGCGAGAGATTTGGACTTAAATTCATCCATTGAAACGCCCGTGATGATGTCTTCAGAAAGTACAACTTTACGGATTGATGAAATAGAAAAGTCCACCATTCTAAAAGCCATCGAACGCCACGATGGCAACATTACAAAAGCCGCTCGTGAATTAGGATTAACCCGCACGGCTCTTTATAGGAGGTTGGGGAAGTATGATATTTAAGTCTTTAAAAAAAAGAGTTAACACAGAGAGCCACAGAGTTGAAATTGAGAACCACAGAGCTAAAACTCCTATTTCTCTCTGTGGTTCTCAATTTTATTCCTCTGTGGTTCTCTGTGTTAGCTTATTCTCGCATTAACATAAAAATTTGACAAAATCATCACTTTATTGAAAACACGCTACGAAATCAGTCTGACCATTCGAGTCATTTTGTTGCTTGCCAGCATCACGGCAGCTGCTTTTTGCATTGTCAGTAATCGCTACACT
>JAYUIP010000715.1:0-4731 GCA_043765945.1 Arcicella sp. | reverse complement strand
GAATTTGGGGTGGATTATTAACCACTAAAAATGCCGTTACGGTTGCAATATAAGACCCTCCCATCCGTGAAATATGATTCTGAAACCAGTAACGAGTTTGCAAAGGAACGTCATTATCAACCTGTTTTCTGCCCGTAAAAACTCGTAAATCTTCAAGAGCTAAGACAAACATAAAAATACCAAAAACAGCGAAAAGAGTAACATAAAAAACGTTACCTGTTTGAGTCGATAAATAAGCAAAGTACAACATTACACATGAACCGATCACCATCAAAATCGCCCCAAACCAATCAATAAATTCAGGTTTTGGATTGTCTTTTCTACGGATGAGACGTACACCCGTGAAAGTATTATAAAAACTAAAAATAGCAATTCCAGTAAGAAAAATCAAGCGTGGTTGCATCTGGAAGCGGATTATTGCCGTGAGAGCCACCGTGAACATTGCCCAATAATAAAATGTTCCCCAAGTTTTATGTGTGTTACTTCCCTTCTTAGAAAACATCGGAACGAGTCCCGTTGTCAAGGCGGTGAACCCTGCGAAAATGTGAAGGTATAGGGCGAGTTGTAGGAATTGTTTCATGGTTATGATGTTTTATTTTAAAAGTAATTTAGAAGTCAATATTAGTGGTAATTCTATAATTTTACTTCAATTTTCTGATGAACTTTGAAAATATAAGTGTCAACTATGAAATACTGGAAATGAATATTTACAAATAATCAATAATCTAATCTGTTTAAGGACTCAAATTTTAAATCAAGGCACATTTTTTGCTGTGATTCCTACACAAATATTCTTAAACTAAAACATACCACAATGAATATCTTTCCGCCAAAGGACTGTTCATGGATGAAAAATTTTTGTCATAATAAAGTTGTCGTTTTAACTACTTTATTATTGATAATTAGACTTTCTAATCTCTTAGCCCAATCGGCAGACGAAGTTCAATCGTCTGAAAATCAGCGTATTATTCCAATACAGAATACTTCTGAAAGAGCACTTCGTAAGATGGCAAAATCCTTCAAATCAGATGCCAAAATTCATTTCAACAAGACTTTACAATTAGCCAAACAGCACAACTGGATTTTGCAGAAAACCCTATCAGATGGACGCATGATGGCTTTGCAGGGCATTGATGAATTTGAAAACCCTGTGTATTACATTACGCACGGGCAGGTTTCCGCCGCTGCTTGCACTCGCACAAACTCGCTTTATACGGGTGGAAGTTTGGGCGTAAATTTAAGCGGGGCGAGTTCAATTGTAAAAGATAAATTGGGCATTTGGGATGGTGGATTAGTCAGAACTACGCACAAAGAATTAGGGGTAAATCGTATTAAACAGATTGATGCTCCGCCTTATATCAACGAACACACGACCCATTTGGCAGGAATTTTGATCGGTGCGGGCGTGAATAAACAGGCTCGTGGGATGGCGTACGGAGGCAATCTAAAAGTCTGGGATTTTGCCGATGATGTTTCAGAAATGGCTTTTGCTGCCAAAGGTTTATTGGTTTCCAATCATTCTTACGGCGTGTTGGCAGGATGGGTTTTTAATCCCGACAGAAGCGGGATTGTTTTTGTGGATGATAAACTAAAATGGGAGTGGTGGGGAGACACAACTATCTCAAAATCAGAAGATTATCGTTTTGGTTTTTATGATAAAAAATCAGGTGAAATTGATAAAATTGCCTACAATGCTCCTTATTATCTCATCGTGAAATCGGCAGATAATAAACGAAATGAAAATGGTCCACCCACAGGAACGTCTTATTATTTCCGAAATTCCAACAAAAAAAGTACGGTTCTAAGAAATAAAAATGACGGTTTTGATACCATTCCAATGGATGGAAACGCCAAAAATATTCTGACCGTTGGAGCAATTGATGGCGGAGAAACCGTACCCACAAAACCAAGCGATATAAAGATGTCAGCGTATAGCAGTTGGGGACCCACCGACGATGGCAGAATTAAACCCGATTTAGTGGGAACTGGCGATGCTATTTTATCATCTTCTGCCAATGGAGATGAGGCTTATTCGACGCTTACTGGCACTTCGGTTTCGGCTCCAAATGTGGCAGGTTCATTGTTGCTTTTGCAAGAATTTTATGCACGACAAACGTATGGTTTCACGATGCGGGCTGCCACTTTGAAGGGATTAGTTTTACATTCAGCCAACGAAGCAGGAACCACGCAAGGTCCTGATTATCAGTTTGGTTGGGGACTTTTGAACACTGAAAAAGCCGCCCAAATATTAGCCAATAGCAATCAAAATCACTTCATTTCAGAAAGCCTTTTATACCAAAATTCAACCAATACTTTTCAAGTGGTTGCTTCTGGAAAAAGCCCCATAACAGCCACCATTTCGTGGACAGACCCCGAAGGCACGCCCACTGAGGTAAAACCCGAAAATCTGAACAATAGGAAACCTAAATTAGTGAATGATTTAGACATCAGAATTACGGACGGAAAGACCACATCCTTGCCTTGGGTTTTGAACCCTGAATTGCCAAATCAAGGAGCAAAACAGGGAGATAATTTCAGAGATAATGTTGAACAAATTTACATTGAAAAACCTGTTGTGGGTAAAACGTACACAATTACGGTAAATCACAAAGGTTCAACTTTGAAGGGAGATATTCAGTATTATGCCTTGATTATCAGCGGAGTAAGTAGCACCCCTTGCCAATTAGCAGCTTCAATTGCTTCTACTGGTAATACGTCTTTGTGCAAGGGAGCAGTGAAATTATTGACTAATTCTGGTACCAATCTTTCCCACGTTTGGAACTGGAACGGACAGGCAATTCCGTTGTCAAATTCAACTTCATACGTCCCAAAAGTAGCAGGAAAATACACTGTGACAATCTCGCAGGGAAAATGCACTTCAACGTCTCCAGCCCTTGTGGTTGAGAATGGGCAAACGCCTATAATTTCTTCGGATAATGGTTCAAATATCTGTGTATCGAACATCAATTTAAGTGTAAAAAATTTAACTGGAATTGGTATTACTCACCAATGGCAGAAGGATGGTAAAAATATTTTAAAAGCAACAAATTCAAGCATAAGTATTTCAGAATCAGGGAATTATATAGTTTCTTGCACTCAAAATAATTGCAAAGCAAACTCTACTCCTTTTACTATTTCGAATATTGGAAATACTATTTCAACTAAACCACTCACGGGAAAATATTTATTGGTTTTAGGCACTTCAAATACAATTCAAGCGGTTACATCGAGCAACTTGAATTATAGTTTTCAATGGTTTCGAGACGGAATTATTATTCCAAATGCTACGCAATCAAGTCTTATAACAAAGCAAGGAGGAAAATATACGGTTCGAGCAACGTTAGGAAAATGTTCTTCATTATCGGGTGTGGTGGAATTTATAGCAATAAGCAGTTCAAGGACCATCTCTTTTGAAGAAGATGAACAAACTTTTGAAACCGAAGAACTAAAATTATCACCAAATCCAACAAGTGAAAATCTGAAAATTCAGTATTTTACGAAGGAGAAAAAGAATTCAGAATCGTCATTTGAAATAATTAATACGCTGGGAATGAGCATCTTATCAGACAAATTAGAAACTATTTCTGACCAAATCTCTAACAAAGAAATCAATGTAAAAGACTTAACAATAGGAATGTATCTTGTGCGGATTATTGATGGAGAAAAGATTTTAGTGAAGCGATTTATCAAGGTAAATTGATTGAAATTTTTAGTGCTAAGTACACTGTTTAATAAGTTTTCTAACTAATTTTCATTCCAATATTTTTGATTGGGGAACTTTCGGGAAGCTGGAGAAACTTATTAAACAGTGTGATTAGTATGTTAAGAAATGGGTAAATGGTAATTTTACGTGAAAATCCAAAAACATGAAAAAAATCATACTCCTTTTCTTATTATTTTCCATCAAAATTAATGCCCAAAAACCCTTAACAGCCATTTTAGGGGCTTTTCGGGATGAAGTGAAATTATTGGAAGATTCAATCCAACACAAACAAGAAATTACGGTAAAAGGCATTCGTTTCGTAACAGGCGATTTCCGTGGACGACCCGTTGTAGTTGCTCTCACGGGCGTGGGTAAGGTGAACGCCGCCATGACTACCACCATTTTATTGATGAATTGGCAACCACAACAATTGATTTTTACGGGTATTGCAGGAGGCGTAAATCCTAAGATTTTGCCAGGCGATATGGTCATTGCCCAGTCCACGATTCAGCATGATTTTGGCAAAATTAATCCACAAGGAATGTTGATTTGGAATACCAGAAATCCAATTGATGGCGTTGCTAATCCGATGTATTTTCCTGCCGATTCTATGTTGCTGTTAAAAGCCCAAAAAGCCTCAAATCTGACTAAATTCAAGGAAATTGAAGGTAGGAAAATAAAAATAATGTCGGGAATTGTGGCAACGGGAGATGTGTTTGTAAATTCAGACGAGAAGGTAAAAATCCTCCAAGAGCAAGTAAAAGCTGATGCCACCGAGATGGAAGGTGCTGCCGTTGCACAGGTTTGTTATCAATTGAAAATACCCTGTTTAATCATCAGAAGTATCAGCGATAATGCCAACGCAAAAGCCCATTTGGATATGAACACTTTTGCCTCAATTGCGGCTTATAATTCAGCCAATTTGGTGTTGGGGATTTTGGGGGAATTGTAGTAATTAAGCTTATTAATGGCACAAATGTTGAAGATTCGTTATGATAAATGAGTGTTTGAGATATTTTTAAACAAAT
>JAYUIP010000714.1:0-1592 GCA_043765945.1 Arcicella sp. | reverse complement strand
CAATAATATCCTCATAATCAGTTAAATGAGTCATTTCTGCATCTGTCAATAATTGTTCTTTATCATCATTCCGTTCCTTTTTTGAGATAAGATATTCTTCCAAAAATCGAAATCGGTAAGAGTGATTAAAGTTCAATATTCCCGATTTTATGCCATCATTAATGGCTTCAAACAAAAACATTTTGTAAAGCCTCTTTTGGAATATTTCTTCTCCTTTTTCGTTGGTTTCGTAAAGAGCATCTTGCTGTTTATCGTCTAACCATTTTAGGTTTTTCGTAGGTTTGGTTATCTTTCCTTTCTTCTCAATATAGTGGTTGATGGCTTCAAAGAGGGTTTTATCCGTTTCCTCTTGGTTGATAATCAGTTGTAGAATGGGTTGGGAAACTCGATTACTTAACCAGATACTCTGCCCTTGCCACAAACGGTAAAACTCCGTTTTTTCGTCTCTTCCTGTTTCAATGCCTAACGAATCAATCAAGGTAAGTTGTGCCGCCGTTAGCGAATTATCAACCTCAAATACTTCTTCAATTTGTGAAATCTTGGTGTCGTTATTTTGGGTAGATTTGAGGATATTTTTGACTTCTTCTACTTGTTGTTTATAATTGATTCGGGAGTCAATTAATAATTGGGTCGCTTGTTTTCGTCCTTTCTGTTTTGTAAAATAGTCCTCTTTCTGAGCCATTCTAGCCCTATTTTCGGCAGATTTGACATTATTTTGGATAATGTCAATGAAATAATCTTGACGTTGCCGTACTTGACGAATCAGAAAACAAAGCAGAAAAGGTATTTATCCACGTTGGTTTCGATTTTATCATTATCGGCAATCGTTACCCAATGAGCGTGATAATCAATGGTAGCATCCGAAAGATTGAGTTTATCAATCAAAGAACTAACTTTTCCCAATCGCTCTCTCAATAACTTGAAAAGCTCAACGCTTTTCTTGATTTCTTTGGGAGTTTTGGGATGAATAATGACTTTGTATTTTTGAATTTCACTCTTTTGATATGCGACTTTCTTCACCAGAAATTCATCTAAGGCTTCACGATGGAAGGTAGTCATGTGTTTCTCTAACGATAGATTTATACGTTTGCTAAACGTCAAAAGGGTATCATTAATAATTCGGACGTACTTATCATAAGCAGGTGATTCAATTCCTTGTCGAAATAAATAGGCTCGGGTTTCCCAAAGCACTTTTCGAGGAACTAATTGACTCTCTACTAATCGTTCAATCTGGTGTTTGAATAATTCTTCATCAAAGGGTTTCCAATGAATAATTGATAAAATGCGTTCTCGATGCTGAAAGGCTAAATGATTCGTATAAAAGCTGTGAAAATCAAGATATTTAAGGTTTAAGTTTAACTGTTTTGCAACAAACTGGATGTCCATTTCTCTAAAATCCAATATCTCATAAAATCGTCCATGAAACTTAAAATAGCCCCATTGCAGGAGCATACCCATTTTTGAACAAGGGTGTCGCAATTTATCTAACTCCATTTCCAAATCATCGGTGATGTTAAAAAAGTGGGATTGTTGGGAAACCGTGAAAATAGCTGGTGTGTCAAATTCTCTAATTTCATGGGGTGGCAATAATT
>JAYUIP010000713.1:0-1592 GCA_043765945.1 Arcicella sp. | reverse complement strand
GGGATTATCGAGCATCATCTGAAAATCGTTAGCTCGTATGGTGTCAGTACCCGCAAATTGATGATATTCGCTTGTGAGGGATTCGCCTAAAACAACTTTTAATCCCCAATCCTTTTCCATTAATTCAATGGCAGGTCTGAGGATTTCAAAATCAACTTTACAGGCTAAGGCTAATAAGCCTACGGTATCACCTTTTTGGATTGGATTTATCAATGATTCAATGAGTTAATAATGAATGGGATGAGTAACTTGATAGGATAATTTTCTCATTCCTAAAATATTACAAAACTACTTTTTTAATAAATGTAATTCAAGTTTTGTAACAGGGCAAACGCATGAGAATTTTGCTAACTGCGAGAATGCTTATCTTTGTATTGTATGACAAAGATAAACGAGTATTTTCTAAATATATCAGATTGGCGAGAACAGCATAAGGTACAGCATAAACTATCGGATATTTTACTAATCGGATTATGTACCTATCTCAGCAATGGCGAAGACTATGAGGACATGGTTATTTTTGCCAAGACCAAAGGTCATTTATTGCCTGATTTACTATCATTACCGAATGGAGTTCCATCCCATGACACTTTTAATAGGGTTTTTCAAGCCCTTGATTGTGAGGTTCTTAGGGGTTGTTTGTCAGCCTATGGCAAAGAAATTGTAGATATTTTAGCGGAGAAACAGATATGTTTTGATGGTAAGAAACTAAGAGGTGTCAGTCCTCAAAGTAAAGGGAATCACGGGCTTTATATCGTCAATGCTTGGGTGGCTGAGAATAAAATATGTGTTGGTCAGGAAAAGGTGATGGACAAAAGCAATGAGTTAGATGCTCTTCCCAAGTTGATAAAATCATTAGATATCACAGATGCCGTTGCCAGTATTGATGCTATGGGCTGTCAAAAACATATCGCCACACAAATTAAAGAGCAGAAGGGACATTATTTATTGGCGTTAAAGAAAAATCAGAAGGAGTTATGGGAAGAGGTTACGTGTGCTTTTAAAGCCAATGCTCCTATCTCAGAAAAAGAAGAATGGGAATATGCAAGAGGTCGGTTTGAAACCAGAAAATGTAGTATTCTTTCAGCCCAAGACACCATCGAAAAAGATATAATTGCTCAATGGGAAGGATTGCAAACACTCGTAAAAGTAGAGTCCACCAGAACAATTGCCGATAAAAAGACTACTGAAATACGCTATTATATTAGCGATGAAAATGAAGTTAATGCTCTGTATTACAATTACTTAGTTAGAGGACATTGGGGTATTGAAAACCACTTGCATTGGCATTTAGATGTAACATTTTCAGAAGATAGTTGCAGAGTAAGGAAAGGTAATGCCCCTGAAAATTTAGCTACTTTGAGAAAATTAGCTTTACAGATTATCTCGGAACATGATGATAAATTAAGCCTTAAAAAAAGAAGAGTCAAGGCAGCTTATGATACAGAATATATGGTTGAATTATTAACGTAAATTCTCATGCGTTTGCCCTGCCAACCATTATATCCTTCACTAATTTTGTGGTTTCTGTTGTTCCTTCGGTTACCCAGAGTTCTTGACCTTGTTGGGGTGTAGTAGCGACGAAATAAGTT
>JAYUIP010000712.1:0-4742 GCA_043765945.1 Arcicella sp. | reverse complement strand
TCAATACCAATCCTCAACATTATTATTCACCTCAATTTTCTGCTCCAAACTATCTGGTAATTTAGCAAAAAAATCAATCCCTGTCATGGTTTCTAACTCGTCAATACTGATGGTGAAAGATTTTACCAATTCTACTGAACCTTCATTTGGAAACAAAAATGCAATGGCTTCTTCATTGGCAGGGTCATAGATAATTTTGTAATATTTCTCTGGAACTGCAATTTGATTCATTCTTCCAATAGTGGGGAGTCCTCTTTTCAAAATTGGTCCTGTAACGATAATTAATTCACCTCTTTTCTTAACCCAAGAGCGAACTTTATTTTCTAAATCACTCCAAATACCCCGATTAAAATCAGGCGTTTGAGGCGACATATTGGACATATAAAAAGTTTCATCTTCCAAAGACTTGTCGTGCTTAAAATCTCCCGCAGGGCAAAGATGTCCACGGTCATAACCAGAACGAGCATAATCCTGAGCAACTGCCGAGCCAGATTCTACCAATGGGTCAGACAAAAACTCGTTGGATCGTTCCGCTTTTCCGTAAGCTGCTTCTTTCACCAAACGGTGCAAAACCCAAGAAGCCTGTTCGTATTCTTCTTGATAACTCAATATAAAAGCACTGTGCCTGACAATTTCTTTATTCGTTTTTGATGATGGAATGTATTGGTCTAAACCAGCAGACATTTTGCTATCTTCCTCATTTTCAAACACTTCCTCTTTGAAAATATCTAAAATTGATTTCTTCTTTTCTTCGATTTGTTCCTCAACGGTTTCTCTAACTTTCTCTTTAACCTTATTGCCAATGTCCTCCGCAATTGTTGTTCCTTCGTCTGTGGCAACGGTGTCTTCCCTGCCTTTACGAGTCCAAGGTTCAGATTCATTTTTTGAAGAATTTCCAAAGATATTACTGAAATCAGTGGTTAAAGATTTCATTGGATTGGGCTTTCCAAAATAATAAAGGAATATGCCCAAAATGAGGAGAAAAAACAAAAATTTTATTTTACCCATTTTTAGTAATTAGTTATTGGTGATTAGTGATTAGCGTATTCCATTGAATTTAAAATTTCAATCAATTTTAACATTTGTTTTTAGATAAAGTGGGTGTTAATTTTATGTGATTAGTATTGTATTTGGTTAAGTTTCCAATCACAAATCACTTAAAAATGACAAAAAAACAAATAATCGTAATCGGTGGTGGAGCGGCGGGCTTTTTTGGAGCAATTGTAGCCGCTGAAAATAACCCTGATGCAAAGGTAATACTTCTCGAAAAGAATCGGACGGTTTTAAATAAAGTTCGTATTTCGGGCGGTGGACGATGCAATGTAACTCATGCCTGTTTTGATAGTAAACAATTAGCGAAATTTTACCCAAGAGGAGGGGCATTTTTACGTCCATTATTCAATCAGTTCAACGTTCAAAATACAGTACAATGGTTTGAAAATCAAGGCGTTGAATTGAAGAAAGAATCGGATGGAAGAATGTTTCCAATTACTGATAATTCAGAAACTATTGCTCAATGTTTAGAACAAAAAGCCAAGCAATTAGGAGTTACGGTAATGACTTCTTTTGGAGTAAGTAAGATAAATCATGAAGATAATAAAATCACGAGTTTAGAACTTCAATCGGGGGGAATTTTACCCACCGATTCAGCATTAGTAACCACAGGTGGAAATCCTAATATCACTGGTTATCAATGGCTTATGGATTTAGGACATACCATTATTTCACCCGTACCTTCACTGTTTACGTTCAACGTTCCAACCTCTCATTTTCACGATTTGGCGGGAGTAAGCGTACAAAAAGCCTCCGTGAAAGTAGCTGGAAACAAGTTAATTCAAGATGGTGCATTGTTGGTTACCCATTGGGGATTTTCAGCTCCTGCTGTGTTGAAATTATCGGCGTGGGGAGCCAGAGAATTAGCCGATTTGTTGTATGATTTTACTGCCATAATTAATTGGATTCCAGACATTTCTGAAAAGAAAATAAGGGAAATTTTTGGTGAAATTAAAAAGACTAATCCCAAGAAATTAGTTCAATCCAATCAGCAATTTGAATTGCCTTCTCGTTTATGGAAAAGATTCTGTGAATTATCAGAAATTGATGAGAACTTGCGTTGGATTGATTTGACAATAAAACATACGAATAAACTAATTGAAAATTTAATAAATTCATCTCAAAGAGTACAAGGAAAAACTACTTTCAAAGAAGAGTTTGTGACTTGTGGAGGAATAGATTTATCAGAAATTAATCCTGAAACTTTGGAAAGTAAACTTATCAAAGGTTTATTTTTTGCAGGGGAAGTGCTTGATATTGATGCAGTTACGGGCGGTTATAACTTTCAAGCCGCCTGGACTACTGGATTTGTTGCTGGTAAAAATTTGTAACCCGATATTCCTACATCGGATTGAATTAATAAATCACTAAAAAATGGAAAGCAACCAGAAAAATGCTCAAATTGTGGTCGTAATGACCTCACATTAACCATGTTCGCATACATTTCAAATGGCGAAAAGGTGCTTTATGTCCGATTTGTATGAGGGAAAATAAAACCAGAACGCTTAAAGAAATAGGTGATAAATTAAGAGAGTATGAAAAAATTGAAAAATCTTTGGCTGAAATTATTCAAGATAATCCTGAAATGCCAAATATTCCCGATGAATTAGCCTCATTTGCCTATACACCCTTATCTGCATATGAAAGTACCCAAGCCGCAATCGCTCATTTAAAAACCTAACGAATGGAACTTATGACTCAGGTAGGAAGTAAAAAAAGATTGGAATATGAATTGCAAAAGGCAGTGGAAAATGAAGTTTTTGTGAAGGCAACGGAGGTTTAAAAACAGTTGGAAAGTTTGTAAGATAAACATTTTAACTACTGATATCCAGTACGTTATTCATAGAACTTAATTTAAAATGCTTTCTATGGATAACGTACTGAAATTTTTCTTCGTAAACGTAAACCCAAGTTTTATTATTTTACCTCAACCGTAAAAATACCCTCAAAATCTGTTGTACCCACACTGGCAGTTCCATTTTTCGTTGGCATTCCACTTACTTCTGGTTGATGCTTCAGCGTTACTTTCATCGTACCATTCAATGCAGCACTTGTTTTGGCTGTTGCCGTTAAGCCAACTTCAAAATTTCTTGAATCTTTATCGTCTCTTGTAACAGTCATTAAATTAGTTGAATTGGGTTCAAAAACTATTAAATGTTCTGCTGATTCAGCTTTAATTTCGGAAGTCAAATTTACCACTGGATTTTTGGTTTCGTCCAAAAATTCCGTTGTCAAGGAGTAAGTTTTGTTTGGTAGTAATTTTATAACTTCAATAACAGGAGCTTTTCCGCCATCTCCATCCAAATCTTTAATAGCGTAAACCAACTTATTAGTTCCTTCCGTAAAGGTCAACCGCATGGTTGAAATAAATTCATTGTCTTGAACAGGAGCTGGCTCGTCTTTTTTGCATCCCGAAAAACTAAGTCCGAGAACGATGGCGAAAATGATTAATTTTTTCATGCGTTAAATTTTAAAATGTAACAATGTTGCAAATATAAATAATGATACTAAATTATGCAACAGTGTTGCAATTAAAATTTATAATTAATTCTAACTGAAATATTACGCCCCATGTCGTCTGAGAAATATCTAAACCTGTTTAAGTATTCTCTGTAAGATTTATTCAATAAATTTGAAATCGTCAATCCAATAGATAAATTACTGAAATTCAGACCACTACGAATTGAAAGAAGAATATATTCATTGGGAGGAGAAAGAAAATCACTGTTAAATTCTACCCTATTTTGTCTGGCGATAAACTGCTGATTTAAGGAAATATATGCTTTTCGTTTCTTGAAATTATACTGCAAACTATTATCAATTCTATCGGACGGAATATTAACCATGAACGAATTATTGCGAGTATCTTTCACCCGAACCATTGATAATTTAGAAGTTAGTTCAAAGTGTTCAGATGGATTGTACGTAAATGTTAAATCAACACCCCAAAAGCGGGCATCAACTTGAGTATAATCAAAAGCTGGAAATGCTCCTCTAACCGTTAAAACATTCTGTAAAGTATCGTTTTGGATGCGTGGTTTTAGGTAAATAAAATTTTGAATATTTTTAAGATAGGCGTTAAGTTCAAGACTAAGTTTTTTGCTTTTATATATTGTTCCAATTGATAGATTTTGAGCAATTTCTGGTACAAGATTTAAATCACCTTTTTCGTAAGAAGCCGAGCCATGATGAATGCCGTCCGTAAACAATTCATTGACTGATGGACTTCGCCAAACTAAGCCAAAATTGATATTTGACTCCCACATTTCAGTGTGGTGATATTTTGCTCCCAAAGCTCCCGAAAAATTACTAAAATCGAATTTATTTTGCTGTAAAATTCCTCCAATTTTCATTGAATATGCTTCCAAATTTCTAAGGTCATAACGTAATCCAAACTCACCCTCCCATTGATGAGAAAGAAATCTCTCATTTACAAAAATTCCGAAGTTAAACGTCTGATAATTAGGCAATAAAGTAGTTGAAATTAATGGCTTTTTTAATTCAAATGACGAAGAAAAATTTTGTTGATATTGGATATTTACGCCGACAGAACCATTGAATAATTGGGCAATTGGAAGGTGATCTAAAATGAGTTCAGCTGAGTAAGTATCAAGTTTAAAGTTAAGCGTATTTAAACTTCGATTTCCTCTCGGAACGTCATATTCCAAACGCCAATTATACTGATAAGC
>JAYUIP010000711.1:0-1601 GCA_043765945.1 Arcicella sp. | reverse complement strand
CGGTGCATCACATTAATCAGCCTTCGCAATCTTTCAATGATAAAGACGCTCGTTTGCCCATCAAATTTGGCGTGCAGGCAGGTTACAGAATTCCTTTGGCTGATTATATGATTGGTAATAATTTGGGAGATGCCATTGAACGGGAAAAAAGTATCACGCCTGTTATTCACTATAAAAAACAAGGAGCATCTGATCAATTGGATGTAGGTGCATATTTAACATATTCGCCTCTTGTATTGGGAGCTTGGTACAGAGGAATTCCTTTGAAAAGCTACACAAAAAACGATGTAAGTATTATAAGTCATGATGCAGCGGTAATCTTAGTGGGATATCGTCAAGATAATTTTTCGATTGGTTATAGCTACGATGCCACCATTTCAAGATTAGGTTCTACGGGTGGAGCCCACGAAATATCATTATCTTACACCTTTACAGACTGGATTGAACCACGCAGAAATGCTCGCCCACGTAAAGGAGAATTAAAATGCCCGAAATTTTAGTTGTGTAAAACGATTCTCCAAAATCGCTTTTAATCATATCAGAAGGAGGTAAAAGACAAGAATCTTGAAATTCTTTCTCTTTTACCTCTTTTTAATTTTAACATTTACAGTAACGATTCAGGAGAATCGTTGTACTTTGAAAATTGCCTATAAATCGTTAAATTTGTCTTAAATATCATCAAAATGACTTATTAAAGCCAGCGAAAAATACCGAAACTGCCGACCTATCTCGTCAAAGAAATATTAGACGATATGCCCGTATTTTACAAAGGTTATAAAGCCGTTTTGAGAAAAGAAAAAACCATTGAAGATATTATGGGTGCAGGCGGCTTACAGATTTTTATTGTTCGATATTTATTCCGTTTGCTCATTAGAGACCTTGATGATAATTTATTTCACGTTTTTACGGGTTAAGGTGGTTTGCATCTCAGCAAAGGCACTAATCTTTCGGGAGATGTGTTAGTTTTTGATAAACAGACCCTTACGCCTGATTTAATTGATACGCATTACTTGAACATTCCGCCAATAATTAACGTTGAAATTGATAATACAACTTTTTCAGATTTTGATTACATTCAACGAAAAACGGATGATTTACTAAAATTTGCTACGCAAAAAATAATCTGGATTTTAACGAAAGCCCAAAAAATAATAGTAGCCGAACCTAACAAAGATTGGCTCATGATTGACTGGCAAAAAGACGTTGAAATCATTAACGGATCAACTTTTAACGTTCCTCAATATTTAAAAAAAGAAGGAGTGATGTTTCAATGATTGAATGATACAATGAGTGAATGATAGAGTAAGCATGGCGATTAGCTCCCTTTTAATATTCACTCATTGTATTATTCACTCATTCTATCATTGACCAAACTTCCTCACTCAACATTTTAAAAACAACCACAGATTGACATTTCAGGATTTTAACTTTGACGAAAAATTATTAGAGGGCTTATATTCAATGGGTTATTCAAAACCTACGCCTATTCAAGCCCAAGCCATTCCGTTGATTCAAACCAATAAAGATTTGATTGCCTGTGCTCAAACAGGCACGGGGAAAACGGCGGCATTTCTGTTGCCTATCATCGACAAAATTATTAA
>JAYUIP010000710.1:0-1602 GCA_043765945.1 Arcicella sp. | reverse complement strand
AGCGTAAAACCGAAATTAGAAACTTTAATACCATCTCTGCAAGCGTTGTGGCTGCCAATAATCAAAAACTGTACGTTGATAGAATTAATGGTTTTGTGGGATATGGTTTGAAAAAGGAAGAGTTCATTGAAGACTGTTCAGATATTGATGATGTAATTGTATTTCGCCAAGATGGAAAATGTATGGTTGTGAAGATTTCTGAAAAGAATTTCGTGGGTAAAGACATTATTTATGTTTCTGTTTTCAAGAAAAATGATGACCGTAAAGTCTATAATTTGGTCTATTTTGATGCAAAAACGGGTGTTTCGTACATCAAACGTTTTAAAGTTACGGCAGTTACTCGTGACCGTGAATATGACCTAACGATTGGGAATCCAAAATCAAAAATTTTGTACTTTACCGCTAATGAAAATGGTGAAGCCGAAACAATTCAGATTAATTTAACGGCATCTTGTACCGCACGTGTAAAGCAATTTGACTTTGATTTTAAAGGTTTGTTAATCAAAGGGCGTGATTCAATGGGGAATGTTTTGACAAAATATCCTGTCAGAAAAATCATTCAAAAATCAGCGGGAGTTTCAACTTTGGGAGGTTTAGATATATATTTTGATGAGAATGTGGGAAGATTAAATCGTGATGAACATGGTCGTTATTTAGGTAATTTTGATGCAAAAGATGCCATATTAGTAGTTTACAATGATGGGCAATACGAACTAACGAATTTTGAATTAACCAATCGTTATGAAATTAAGGATATCATGGTAATTGCCAAATTTATTCCAGAAAGTATTATAACGGGAATTTATTACGATGGTAGTGCAAAACTGTATTATGCAAAGCGGTTCAGGGTAGAAACCACCACAATTGATAAAAAATTCTTGTTTATTTCAGATGAAAAAGGCTCGAAATTAATTTTTGCTACGATTGATAATTATCCAAGAGTTGAGGTTTCTTACAAAAAAGATAAAAATTCTGATGTAGTTAAGGAAGAAATAGATATTGATGAAATCACGGAAATAAGGGGCTGGAAGGCAATGGGGAGCAAATTGACGACTTATATTGTTCAGAATATCAAACAATTAGCATCCAGAGTTATTGAACCAAAGCCTTCGAATGCGAGTGAATCTGAGAATGCTGTGGTAGTTGAAATGGAATTACCTAAGAAATTAGTTGCCCCCGAGGAAATTGATTTTCCAGAATTAAGTGATGCGGGAACGGGTGAACAATTAGGATTATTTTAACCATTTGGTGTTCGTATTTCGATGTATGGAAAACGAAAATGGAACATCGAAATCAATTATTGAAAATCAAACCTTGAAATTCGAACCGAGCGACGGTCGCATCAAAAAACTAAAATCGAAACGCAAACATCGAAAAATACATCAAAACCACATTAGAAATATCGTTAGAAAAACCATTTGAATTTAATAAATACTTCAAAAAATTCTCAAAATGGACTATTGCCCTTGGCTTCTGCACGCTGATGGGTGTGCTTTTGGCTAATATTTGGATTGTGCTTTCAACGGAAGAAAAGAATTATTATACCATCGGAAATATGCCTTCAAACGATGTGGGACTTGTTTTAGGCACAACAAAAGCAGT
>JAYUIP010000709.1:0-1604 GCA_043765945.1 Arcicella sp. | reverse complement strand
GATTATCAGCATTTTGTCTTGTACGCCTATCGGGTAGGCTACCGATGTGATAGGCATGAGTAGCGGCTGAATCACACTGAATTTCTCGCTGCAAATTTCTCATTTTCACCGCACGACGAAAAGTCTCCTCCGCAATGGGCGAGCGACAAATATTTCCAGTACAGACGAATAAGATTTTTAACATGAAAGTTCAATGAGTGAGTGATAGAATGATTGAATGTGAGACGATATTCTATCATTCAATCATCCTATCATTATTTTTCCAGCGGTTGATTATCCTCATCCACAATCACAAAAATCTCTTCTTGTGGTTTTTTCATGAGGTATTTTTCACGAGCAAATTTTTCTACTAATTTCTTATTTCCCATCACTTCAATTCGCTCTTTTTCTACTTCTTTTATTTTCTGGACGTAATATTTTTTCTCATCCTCCAAACGCCCCAATTCACGATACATTTTGATTTGCGTCCAGACATCACTAACATCAAAAAACAACATCCACACTAATAAACCAGTGAAAGTGAGGGTATAAAAACGGTATTTGTGTAAGAGAAGGTCTTTCATTTTAATTGGGTTACTTATAACAAATATAATGGATTTTAGAAGAACCTTTGGGAATTTAATGGGTATATGTCAATCATGCCGTAAATTTATGAAATTATTTCAAGGCTTTATAAATCATCAACAATATGTCAAAAAAAGAAATACTCCTACTTTTTGCCGCCGTCGGATTTCTTATTATCTGGATTTTAGATATGCGTGCTGGTTTACCCGCAGGGATTGAACCCACTTACTGGAACAAAATCTTCTATCATTATTCGTGGTTAATGTTCTCGGCGGGTTGTTTATTTTATTTTCAGTATTCAAAGCAAATTCGCTTGAAAAAAGAAGAAGAATTAGCTAAGAATAAGCCCAAAGAAGAACAAAAAGACGACAAAAAAGCTCAAAGAAATGCCTTGACGAAAGGAAAGAAGTAGCTTTTTTGTATATTTGGGAAACAAAAATTTTCAGTATGCCCAAAATCATCCTTTTTAAAAACTTGATATTTTTCTTTTACGCTTATGATTTGACAGAAAGATTACATTTGCACATTGTCAATACTAAAAGTGAACGGAGTAAATCAGCAAAAATTTGGTTAGACACATTTGAAATATTTCAAGAAGGTTCTTTATCAAAGAAAGAACTAAAAACTTGTCAAAAATTAATTGAAGAAAATATAGATAATATTTTGGAGCAGATAAAACGATTTTCAGAAGGTCAAAAAGTAGAGATTATCAACTTAAATTAAT
Organism: Arcicella sp.; assembly: GCA_043765945.1. Lineage (GTDB taxonomy): Bacteria > Bacteroidota > Bacteroidia > Cytophagales > Spirosomataceae > Arcicella. Next base: position 316 of record JAYUIP010000709.1, on the reverse strand, counting down.
CATGAAAAATTTAGAGGGATTTCAAGGAATACAACCTGTGATTGAAAAAGTAAATTTTTCTTTCAAAGATAAAATTGCCATCTATCTAAAAGATGGTAGAATTATCATTGCACCATTAAGTCAATTTCCTTCAATTCGACAACTTAGCACAATCGAACGTAAAAAAGTTAACATCATTGACGACCAACTAATTATGTTTCGAGATTGTGATGAAGTGTTTCACATTGAACAATTCTTGGGTCGTGAACAAGAATATAGATATCATTTCGCCTAAACCAACATGAACTCCCAACAAGCAATAAGTATTATCGTTGCC
>JAYUIP010000708.1:0-1605 GCA_043765945.1 Arcicella sp. | reverse complement strand
AATTTTAACGGGTATGATAGGAACGGATGTAGTTACTTTGGTGGGATTCATCTGCAATGTGGCAAAGAAAAAGTGGTGGTTCATTCCATAAAATTTTTAGAGCTTTTTGTTGGAAACGCACGGATTTTGAGAATTCACCGTTCGTTTATGGTTAATCCGAATTATGTGAAGGAATATAATCAAGAACACGAATTTCTGACGATAATAAATGGTCAGCAAGCTAATATTTTGAGAAGAAGTAAACATACCTTGAAGGGTATGGGTTAATAACTAAATACATTACGATTTACCATCATCAAAATTTACATGAATAAAAACGTAAAGATATCTGTCTTAATGTCAGTGTATAATACTGATTTTCAGTTGGTTAAACGAGCATTGAATTCGGTTTTAAATCAAGATTTTCAAGATTTTGAACTTATTATTATTGACGATGGGAGTGATAAAGATCCAGAACATAATTTGTTAAATTTTGCCATTGACCATGAAGATAAAATTACCTATTTACGACATAGCAATTGTAGTCAAGCCAAATCTGTAAATAAGGGTGTTAAATTCAGTTTGGGCGAATATATCACGATGATTGATGCGGATGATGAATATAAGCCCGACCACCTAAGTATGTGTTTAGCTGAAATGGAAAATGTTGATTTGATTTCAACCAAAACCCAAACTATTGTCGATAAAGAAGAGGACTATTACGTGTCTGATAAATTTGATCACGAAAAAATGATTCACGTAGATGACTGTGTGCTTTTTGCCACTTTATTTGGAAAAAGAGAAGTGTTTCTGGATTTAGTTTTTGAAGGAGATTATGCGGCAGATTCCAATTTTTATGATCGGGCATCTCAAAAATATATGGTCAAAAAAGTAAATTTGAGGACTTATATTTACTACCGAAATATGCCCGACAGCATTACCGCAAAAATTAAAAAACAAAACGCAATAATCATCGCTAATTCAACTTTATATGCCCATTCTGAAAATTGATGAGAACTTAATTTTGGCTTGTCAGATTAGCGGAATTTATGATGTAAATCGAAACGAGACCTTAGCCGATGACGATTATTCTTTGATTGAAAACTGGTGTGAATCCATCATTGATTTAGATTTACAAGGATTTATTTTTCACAATAACTATTCTGAAACGTTTTGTAAGGCTTTTTCAAATAATAATATTCAATTTATTAAGGTTGAATACGACCCCAACTTTAACCCAAATATTTATCGGTATTGGATTTACGACCAATTTCTAAAATCACATTTTGAACAAATCAAAAACGTTTTTTTTACGGATGTTTCGGATATTGTGGTCATGAAAAATCCTTTTGAACAACCATTTTACAAAGCTAATCCAGGCTTTATATTTTGTGGTGATGAACCTAAAAAACTCGAAAATGAATGGATGAAAAACCATTCTGAACATCTAAGAAATAAAATTAAAGATTATGCTGAATATGAAGAAAACTTCAAAAATGAAACCTTGCTAAACTGCGGAATTATTGGGGGAAATTTTAATGTGATGTCACCATTTATTGAGAAGCTCTCAGCAATTCATCGAAACTATAATTTTAATAACAAAACTGCCTTCACGGGCGACATGGG
>JAYUIP010000707.1:0-4765 GCA_043765945.1 Arcicella sp. | reverse complement strand
CCACTTCGGGCATCATGATGCCTGGGTCAGTGGATTCCATTCTGTAGATGAGAATTGATTTGTCGGGGTTTCCCCGCACAATGTCATAGTCACGATTGCCCGAACCACGTCCTGCCGCCACGGGCGTTTTGTCGAATCCCAGTGCGGTTGGATTACTTTCGTGAATGCTCAAGTTCAATCCCGAAGTCATGGCTGGACCTTTTGGATTATGACAATGAGCACAATTAATATCTAACCAAGCCCGTGAACGTTCTTCCAAAGTTCCTGTTTCGGATTTATTCCAAACTGCCAATTTTGGACAATCCTTCAACTCTGGCATATCCTTCAACAAACCTGCTTTTTTCAAATGGATTAGTTGATTTTCAGTACCCTGTTCATAACCAAAATCACCATTCAACTGCCTTGCCGAAGGACCAATGGGAGTCATTACTTCCGAACGATTATGACAACCCTTGCACTGATTCAGATTGGGCATTGAATATTGTTGAGTTCGTTTTTTACCGTCCAAATATACGTAGCTGACTTCTTTTGTCTCGCCCGCAACCTCTAAAACTGCCTCTGTTTGTTCGTCATTCCAAACATATTCCAAGGCTTTCCAGCCACTTTCTTCGTGGATTAATAAACGGGTTTCCATCAATCGTCTGCCTTTGGAAATATCTCTAAAATCGTTGGGATAATAAAAGGTTTTAATGATGGTTGTGCCAACTGGGAAATCTAAAACTTCCGTTGAATTATAAACAACGGTCTTTCCTTCGGGTATTTTTACAAACCTCAATTTCTCGGCATAATCAGAAAATAATGGGGTATTTAGGGCATAAGGAATTATGCCTTCTGCGGGTTTTTGTTCTGCCATATTTCCCTTAAAAAAACCGTATTCCGAAAGATTCATTTTTGGGGCAGTAGAGAAAGAGGAGCCCCCTAACCCCCAGAGGGGGAACAAGAGAAGGATATATCGTTTGGGTATTTTAAAAAATCTATTTTTCATCTCTACTTATTTGGAGTAATATTTCTCCCCTCTGGGGTTAGGGGGCTTTTTCATTTCTAACCAATTTAATGGGTTCATGCGAACAATCGTGCTTTGAAACATCCCGTGACGAACCTTTAAACCCGTGTTCAGCATCAAGGTTTGCAAAACTTTGGTTTTTGTTATTTTTAATGCAAATTTTCTTGTCAGACAGCGTATTTTTCTGTAAATCAAGTGTTTGCGGGTCAATTATTCCATCGTAAAGAATATGCGGAACGTCTTTGCCAAACTTCAATTTAAGTCTGAACATTAAGCCCATTCTTCCTTTGCTGGTTGGGCGAATGTGTTCACGCTGATACACATTATCGTGAATACTGATAGCGTTTGGATAGGGGTAATATAGCGTGTCAGTATTGGGTTTCTCCGTCATAAAATAACTGATAATTCCAGTGCCAATGCTGTTATTATTGATGATTGTATTCTGAAATATTTCTACGTTATTAGCCGCCAATAAAAGAATTCCCGTACCATCTGGCACACTCGCCACAATATTTCCTTTTGGAGCAAAATTTGGGAAATTATTATCGTGGATATGGTTATTGAAAACCTTACAAAATCCGCCTTTTTTCTGAATTAAATCTGGCAAATCAAAAACTAAAATACCTCCCGTATTCTCATACGCCTCGCAGTCGTGTACGCTCGCATACAAGGAATTTTCAATTTCAATGCCCGCCACATTGTGATAGGCTTTTGAATTTTTTACTTCGATATTTTTAGATTGTCCTACATAAATCCCCGCATCCGAAGCTCCAATGGCAATACAATTATCAATCATAACCTCCTGACATTGAACGGGATATAGACCATAACCACCATTTTTCTCAGACGGCGTTCCCGTCCATTCAACTTTCACATTTCTGAAAGTAATGCCTTTCACATTCATTGTTTTTATCAAATCTCCCTTGGAATCTTGGAGGGTCATGTTTTCGATGGTAATATTCTCTCCGTTAGAAACTCGCAAGCCTTCTGCCCCTTCGGTTTGTCCTTTGAAGCTCAAAATGGTTTTATCCATTCCTTTGCCTCGGATGATAATATTTTTCTTATCCTCCATCGAAAGACTACTTAAAAATGTAAAAGTTCCTTCGTCTAAATCTATAGTCGAACCATTCTCAGCCATGATTAATTGAGTTTGGATTTTCTTTTGAATATTTTGTTGCGAAAAGCCTGTTTGTAGGCTTACGAGCAACACAGCGAAAGTGAGTATCTTTTTCATGAGTTTGTTGTTTTTCTTGTAACCCGATGCAGAAGCATCAGGTTACAGTTAATAAATTTACTCAAATTTCACACAAAACAAAAATTCCCACAAGCGTAAAATACACTTGTGGGAACTTTAATATTAGAAAACAACTTTCGCTTATTTTCCTGATTTCTTTCTTGTTGTTGCTTTCACAGGTGCTGGTGCAGGAGCAGTTGTTGCTGGTGCAGTTTTCGTAACTGCGGTTGCTGGTGCTACTGGTACCGATGATTCAGCTGCTTTTTCACCCGCCTTTGGATTGACTTCTCCTTTAATTGTTAATACAATTTGTGGTGTTTCTGAATTACTAACAACCGTTACAGTCTTAGAGAAGTTACCTGGACGACCTTGTGAATTGAAAGATGCTGTTACTTTTCCAGTTTTTCCTGGCATAACTGGCTCTTTTGTCCAATCTGGCGTTGTGCAACCACATGATGCTTGTGCATTTGAAATTACCACGGGAGCTGTTCCTGTGTTTGTAAACTCAAAAGTGTGCGTTGCTTGAACACCTTCTTCAACTTTACCAAAGTCGTGACCTTCGTTCTTGAATTTGATAACTCCTTGTGCGTTTGCAAATGTTGCTACAAACAAAAATGCAAATACGAAAAATAATTTTTTCATTGTTAATGTTGTTTTGTTGTTTATGATACTTTTTTACATAGTGAGTTGTGATTTCTCAATTACAAAACACTTTTGAAACTTAAAAATTGTTTGGGACAAACTTATTTTGAGAAAATTTATTCAAAGAAATTTCAATTATACTTTCTATAATATTCTGAAAATTCATTGATTAATGCTTATTTCTCAAAGCTATTTTTAATTCAACGAAACAAAAGTATATGCTTTCAAAAGGTTTGCAAAATCTTTGCCAATCTTTAACAAATCATTAACAGTGAGGGTTATTACTTCGTTCCACTTGTATTGTTTGTTGTACTAATTAATTTTTCGTATTTTTGAGGGAGTTTTAGTAATTAGTTACTGGTTAATTGTTATTGGTTTCGTCTTCAGATATAATTGATATAAATGTAGTTTTAACCTAATAACTAATAACTACCCCAAAACACGCTCCATTATAACCCATTAAACCCACCCCCTACCTTGGAAAACGACTTACTTATAGACACAATTACCTTCACCAAAGAATCCGTTTTGGTTGATTATCAGCTTGCTCGTATGAGTCGAGAATGTAGTTTATTGGTCAGAAAGGAGGTTTTTGCGGGACGAGCCAAGTTTGGTATTTATGGAGATGGCAAAGAAATTTGCCAAATTGCCCTTGCTCGTGCCATGCAAGCGGGCGATTTTATTTCGGGATATTATCGTGACCAAACCATTGTGGCAGCAGTGGGAGATATGACGTGGACACAATATTTCTCGCAATTATACGGACATCCCGACATCGAATTCGATCCACACACGGGCGGAAGAACGATGAACAATCACCACGCAACTCGATGGTTAAATGCAGAAGGAAAATGGCTTGACCAAACAAAATTATACAATTCCGCAGGGGGCGTTTCTTCAACGGCAGGACAAATGCCACGTTCGGTTGGACTGGCTTATGCTTCAAAATTATATCGTCAATTACCTGGTTTACAGGATGTTTCAGATAAATTCACTCGTGGTGGCAATGAAGTTTGCTTCTCCACCATTGGCGATGCTTCCACTTCCGAAGGGATGTTTTTGGAATGTGTGAATGCCGCTGGGGTTTTGCAAATTCCGTTGGTAATGTCAATTTGGGATGATGGTTATGGCATTTCTGTTCCTTCCGAATTTCAAACGACAAAATCATCCATTTCAAAGGCTTTGGCAGGTTATCAACGCAATGAAGATGGCGAAGGGCTTGAAATTTTTGCGGTAAAAGCCTGGGATTATGTCGGATTAATGGAAGCATATCAAAAAGCCGTTACCTTAGCTCGTGATTTCCATATTCCATCTTTGATTCACGTGGAGGAAGTTACCCAACAACAAGGACACTCCGCTTCTGGCTCGCATGAGCGTTATAAGTCTGGTGAACGACTTCAATTTGAAGTAGATTTTGATTGTAATACTAAATTTCGTGAGTGGGTACTTTCAGAAGAATTTGCTACGGAAGAGGAATTGCAAGTAATTGATAATGAATGTATTAAAGTCGCTCGTGCTGCCCAAAAAGAAGCATGGAAAGCCTATATGGATTCCGTAAAACCTGAGCGTGAAGATGCCCTTTCGTTGCTCTATCAGGCGGCTTCGGAGAGCAAAAGTGGCGTTGAAATTAAAGCCATCGCTGAGGATTTACGCAAGGCAATCAATCCCATTCATCACGAAAATATAGTGGCGGTCAGAAAGGTTTTACGTGCTTTACGTTTTGAAGAATCTTCCACAAAACAAGGCTTGAAAGAGTGGTTAGCGAAGGCTGCCGAAGGTAATTTTAAGCGTTTTGATTCATTTCAGTACAGTATTTCGGATGAATCTCCTTTGAAAGTTCAAGCCGTATTGCCACAATACGATGCTGCTTCACCAACTGTGGATGC
>JAYUIP010000706.1:0-1610 GCA_043765945.1 Arcicella sp. | reverse complement strand
TTATTGTACCTGTGTTCGTAAGTGAAGTTGTACCAAAACTATTAATTCCAAACCCACCTGAACTTACATCTACAGTTCCGTTATTAACAAGTGACCCTGATTGCAAAGTAATTTTAGTAGCTGCAGTATTTGATATGGTTAAAGAACCCGCATTACTAACCGTAAGTGTTGCCCCAGCATTGACATACATACTACCACCAGAACCAGTAACAGCAGATGAAATAAGCGGTTGATTGGTTATGGAATTAATAATTACATCAGCATTAGTAGCATCTGGCACCCAAGCAGGATTCCAGTTACAGGCATTATTCCAATCTGTACTTACAAGTCCTGTCCAAGCAATATCCACATTGCCTGGCGATGCACTCAAAGGTACACAAGGATTATAAGTTACCGTAACATTGGCACTTGGGTCACTTACGCAAGTATTTGTACCCGTGCATCGGGCAAAGAATGTTTTTGTTGCAGTAATGGCTGGGGTATTGTTTGCTAATGCTACCGTAGGATTCGCCGAGTCATACCAATTAATCGTTGAAGGTGAACTACAACCCGTAGCCGTTAGCGTAGTTGTGTTTCCTGAAACTGTTATGACCGATGGCGTTGCCGTTGGAGCAGTTGGTGAAGCCGTTACGTTTCCAGTTCCTCTAATATTTATCACATAAGGGCTATTGGTTGCATCGTTGTTTGTCAGTGTTACCGTCGCATTTTTTACCCCAGCCGAACTTGGGTCAAATTGCACAGTAAACGTAACTGACCCTGCCGCCGTGATGGGCGAAGTAGGTTGTAACGTTACCGAAAACTGCCCAGCATCTGCACCACCTAAAACAGCCAAAGGACTGCCCGATAAAGTTAAATTGGCACCGCCAGTATTTTTTATCGTATAAGTTTTAGAGACCGTTCCGCCTGTTACGCAGGTACTACCAAAATCTGTGTTATTTGTAGTTGTTGCCGCACCGCCATTAGTAATTGCCACGTTTGAGGCATCGGTTACTTCAATGATTGGTACAGTGCTAACTACTACATAATTGAAATTATCAATATCACAGGCTTTTAAAGCACCCGTAGTCGTTACTTGAATAGCAGTCAATAAAACATTATTAAGGGGTGTGCCTGTGAAAGTAATATTTTGTTGCCAGCCCGCTCCACCATTTGAGGTTGCGGTGATGGTCTTGTTGGTTGTTACCGTTCCGCCACCAAATAAAGTACCCGTAAAAGTTACCGTACCCGATGAAAACGCCACCTGACTCGTACCTACCCAAGCATCTAACGAATTAATTTTAAAGGCTTTATTAGGCGTAGAGACACTAAATGTACCCATACTACCCACAACATTATTGGCAGATGTTAAGAAAAAACCTGATGACCCAGCCCCCTCTATACCGCCAGTTATACCCACTACTTTGTAGCCACCCGTAGCAGTAAATGCAATAGAGTTTTGGGAAAATATGGTGGCACCGTCCGTTTCATCTTCAAAGGTTTCAACCACTTGGTCATCATCGAGGATAGTTCCTATGCCTACTTGTTTAAAATACAAAGTACCATTCGTAGCCCCCGAAAGGGTCATATTGAAAGTCTCATTTGGCTCAATACTGGCATCGTGAATAATATTA
>JAYUIP010000705.1:0-1611 GCA_043765945.1 Arcicella sp. | reverse complement strand
TTTTATGATGAAGGAAACGAATGAAATTACGAAAAAACAATGATAGAATGATAGAATGATAGATTGAGTGAGTATTTTTGATAAACTATTGAATTGAATATTGAACAATAGTATTTCTAATCATCGAAAGATATTCTGTCAGATTACGCATCCCGTTCATAATTCAATCATTCACTCATCGTATCAAAAATGAATTCTTTATTAAAAAAACTTCTTTCCATGGTTGATGTGTTCGGAATTTTCGAACGTGATCCATTTGGCAATTCGATGCTTTTGAAGAGGGCTATTGTGATGCTATTGGGCGTAATAAGTTATACTCGACTATGGGGTGTAAATAAAACGCAAATCAGCGGAACGGAGCATTTGGAAGGACTTCCACGCACGGGAGTATTATTTTTATCGAACCATCAGACTTATTTCATGGATGTAGTTGCTCTTTATCACATCTTTTTTAGTGTGAAATGGGGATTCAAAAATTCGGTTAATTTTCCAATTTATTTATTGGCTCCCCGTGCAAGAGTTTTTTATGTGGCAGCCTCCGAAACGATGAAAGAAGGAGGACTTCTGCCAAAAGTATTTTCTCAGGCGGGGGCAATTTTAGTTAATCGTTCATGGCGTGCGGAGGGTAAGGATGTGAAAAGGGCGGTTGATACTTCGGCGGATGATAAAGTGGGAAAAGGTTTGTCGTATGGTTGGGTGGTAAGTTTCCCGCAAGGCACAACAACGCCTTACGCACCCCTACGTAAAGGGACGGCACACTTGATAAAAACCCATAATCCAATCGTGGTTCCAGTGGTGATTAATGGTTTTAGAAGGGCGTTTGATAAGAAAGGATTACGGTTCAGAAAGGCGAATACAACGCTTACGGTTAATTTCAAAGAACCAATCCGCTTTGACCCAGAGATGCCCGTGGAAGAAATATTAGAAATTTTAAGAGAGAAAATAGAACAAAACATTCCAGTAGAAAAATTAACGTGGAAACGATAAGGTTGATGGCACGCAGATAACGCAGATGCCGTGCAACGCAGATTTTCGCAGATTCTTCTTTAAATGTATATAATATTTTATCTTGTGTAATTCATTCTTATATAAATAACTCTTTTAAAATCTGCGAAAATCTGCGTTGCAAAGCATCTGCGTCATCTGCGTGCCAATTTAAAATAATCCCAAAATGCTTTATAAAACTCGTGGTATCGTTATTAATTACATTAGTTATCGAGAAACTTCGGTGATTGTGAAGATATATACTGAACAATTTGGGATTCAAACCTACATTGAAAACGGTGTTAGAAGTGCGAAATCCAAGAATAAAATCGCTCTATTTCAGCCACTTACGTTGTTAGATTTAGTGATTTATCATAAAGATGGAAAAAATATTCATCGGATTTCTGAGATAAAATGCAATGCTCCGTTTCAGACAATTCCTTTCGATATTCATAAATCGTCTATTGCTTTGTTTATTACTGAAATATTATCGAAATCACTACAAGAAGAAAATGGAAATATGCCACTTTTCCATTTCATAAATAATTCTATTCTTTGGCTTGATGGCGTTACTGAAAACTACGAAAACTTCCACTTGCAATTTCTCTTAGAATTTGGAACGTACTT
>JAYUIP010000704.1:0-1612 GCA_043765945.1 Arcicella sp. | reverse complement strand
AACTTATTTATTGGACTCCATGAACAGGTTAGAAATCTGTTTTGCATTCAATCCCGTACAAATCGTAGTAGAACCATAATTTTTACTTTTATATAATTTTCCAATATTATGTAGTTAAACAGAACGGCATAACTTATTGGAATTAAAACCTTTAGGAAGTTGAGCCAAGTTTCCGAATCTTAATTGTGTTGTAGTTTTTGCTGTAATCAAAGGTATTTACTTTACAATTTGTGTCCTAAAATTAAGGCAAATATAATGAAGTGTCAATTTTATTAGACAATAATTTGCTGAAATTTAAATAGTATTAAGTATGAAAAAATGAGCAATTATAACAAATTTAGGGAAGTGATTATTTGAAGTTTTAGGGGTGGTTGAAACCTATAATAATTACAGTCTTCATGTCATAATTGACTTTAAAATACCCATGCAAAATCAAGTATTTGGTGGATTTGAAAAAATAAGATGGTATTCTTATAAAAAATAAGATTTTCAAATGTTATAAAAGTGTAATAAATTATGCTGAAAAAGTTCAATAAGAGTTGTCGAGCCTTTTTAGTAGCACACCAGACATGATACTTGGAAAAATTAACTAAATTTATTTTAATAATTAATTTTGGTAGAAATATCATTTAATGACCTTCATTATTCTAATTTTGCCATTGAAAGAGCTTAAAAAGCGATTTATTTTAGAGAGTTTGTTTAAAAGTTCAAGTTGAAAATTAAATTCAAACACTAACCATAACATTCTGTTATCCTCTTGTAAGGTATTAACAATTGTTAATTTTAACCTTTCATACAATTCCATTATTAAACTTAATTACCATACCCTCTTTAAAATGAAAAACCACATCACCGCACAGCATCAGAAAACCGTTCTGACCGTTCCAATCTTTCTTTTTTTATCATTATCATTCTCCATAACCAGTCAGAGTCAAACTTCACAGAATTGGCTGAAAGTTGGACAAAAAAGCACTAATTTTTATGAGATACAAAAAGCCTTTATGCAAGAAAATGCGGCAAAACTGGCTAATTTTAGGAGTAATAATAACCTTGCCGATACGCTAAAAAGTGATAATGATGAAGAAAATGAGGAAAATAGAGAAATTATCAAGTATCAGCGTTGGGCGGAATGGATTGAACCCCGAGTTCAGGAAAGTAAGGGAGACATGACTGTTATTGCTCAGAAAGAATTTGAAGCCCGAAGTCAATATTTCAACGATAATCTGAATGGTGTTGTAGGTAGTAGTGCTGCTTGGACATTAATTGGGCCACTCGCCCAAGCCTCTACTACCTATGGCAACGGGCGGGTGAATAACATCCGAATTGACCCGTCAAATCCCAATATTTTGTATGCTTGCACACCCGCTTCTCAACTGTTCAAATCCATCAACGGCGGTATTTCGTGGACACCTATTTCAAACGGTATTTTGGCTTCGGGCGTAACGGATTTGGGTATTGACCCAATCACGCCAACAACGCTTTATGCCCTCACGGGCGATGGTGACCAACCAATTTATAATCCATTTTCAGCGGGAGTTTACAAATCAACGAATGGTGGAACGACTTGGAGTCCCACGGGTTTGAACTTTAACCAAAATGATTATAATGGTTT
>JAYUIP010000703.1:0-4780 GCA_043765945.1 Arcicella sp. | reverse complement strand
TTGATGCAGGCAGTTTTTACTTTTTGAAATATAGTTTAAAAGGAACAGCACCAGCCAATCTGACAGTTTCAAATGAAAATAATGACTTCTATTTTTTTGAACGTTTTTACTTCACTAATTCATTTACGCACAGCATTAATCCCACAAAAACAGAAACATTTAGTATTAAAAATTTAGAAAATGTGTGTGGTTTCGGAACAACAAATGGTTCAGTTAGATTTACCATTAAACCTTCTATTGCATTAAAAGATTTGCCTATTTTTTCGGTTTGTTTAGGAGAAAATCTTGATATAGACGCAACAAATTTTGGCGATTTTGAAAATGATAATGTCTTCAAAATATCATTAATAGATGCTAAAAAAAGTAAATTTGATATTAGCGAAACTAAAAGTTTATCAGGGAAATCAAAGATTAAGATGCCAAATAATATTCCTATTGGTTATTATCAATTAGAAGTGAATTCATCAAAACCTGCTTTTACGAAAATTAGTAATAGTTCTTTTTTCGTTAATACAATTCCTGATATTACTCTGTCTGGAAATACAACAATCAATTCAGGACAATTAACCTATATTAATCTGTTTAATCAAACCTTAAAAAACCTTCCTGATTATAATTATTTTTCTAATGATAGTAATATGCCAACTTTGATTCTGTCAGATGGAAAGGGTTTGAAATTGCCTACTTATAAACTTTCTGTTACTGTAACTCCTTCATTAACAACTACATATACAATAAGATCGGCAGAGAATGTTTGTGGAATTGGGAAAGCAAGTGGTAGTACAACTATTACCGTTAACCCAAAATCTGATAAGTCAATCACAACTCAATTTGTACCAAACACCAAATCTTTTATTTGTTCTGGAACGAGTTATTTGCTTGATTTTGAGGTGAAGGGTGTGTTCTCATCCACCAATAAATTCACTGCTCAGATTTCTGACAAAAATGGGGAAAATTTTAGAGATATAGTTTCGGAAGGCGATAAAAGTCCCTTAAAAGCTACGATTCCAGATAATTTAGAAATTGGAGAAAACTACCGAATCAGAGTTATTTCTACTGATAAAGATGCAACAAGTGGAACGAATAGTTTCCCATTGAGTACTTTTAAATCGGTTGAAGCTACCTTAGACTCAACCACTTACTTTTTTGCGGAAGGCAAAGTAATAAACATTAAAATTAACTTGGTGGGTGGAACTCCACCTTGGGCAATAAAATTTGGGACGGATGAGTTATTTTCAAGAACTTATTCAGGCATAACTACTTCACCATATATTTTTAGAATAAATCCCTTAAAACCAGTTACTTACAAAATTTTTGAAGTCTTTGATGCTTATTGCACAGGAAAAGTATCAGGCACAGGCATCGTAAAAATCGAACTAATCACCGCCAACCAAGAACTCGCAGACCTTGAAGTAAAACTATTTCCAAACCCAACGTCCGATAAAATTACCATTCAAAATGATAATTTCAAGAACACCACTTTGCAAATTACGGATGTTTTTGGGAAGCAACTCTTACAACAAAATAGTAATAAATCAGAAACGATTTTAGACCTTTCCAATTATTCAAACGGACAGTATTTCCTCCAACTTGAACGGGATAGTAAGCGGGTAGTTTATAAAATTATCAAGCTGTAATTTGATTTTGAACAATTTTAACTGAAAAGACTGATAACCTTCAAGAGTTGTCAGTCTTTTCTGTTTAAAATCCGTCCAAGTCATTATATTTGTAGAAACATCAACCCGAAACCATGAAAAAAACTTTACTCTCCACACTTCTAATTCTTTCTCAAATCATCTCTTTCGGACAAAATGCTGTTCAAGAAAAAACTCAAACGTATCGCAAAGCCAACGAACATCAATTGTTGCAGGAATTCATGGGTTTATTGTCGATTCCAAACGTGGTTTATGATACAGTCGGTATTCAAAAAACTGCCGCCTACATCGCTAAAATGATGGAAAATTATGGCATAAAACCGCAATTTTTAGAAGGGAAAACGAAGGGAGTTCCACCCGCCATTTTTGGGGAAATTAATACGCCAAACGCTAAGAAAACCATCATTTTTTATGCCCATTACGACGGTCAGCCCGTTAATCCTAACCAATGGGCGGAGGGAATAAAACCTTTTGAAGCCGTGTTTTTAAATGCTTCTTTGGAGAAAAACGGGAAGATTATTGCTAATCCAAAACCCACAGAATCCATCAATCCAGCATGGCGAATTTATGGCAGAAGTGCCTCAGACGATAAAGCAGGCGTATTTGCGATACTTACGGCGTATAAAGTATTGGTTAAAACGGGCATGACTCCTTCCATCAATTTCAAGTTTTTCTTTGAAGGCGAAGAGGAAGCGGGTTCAACGCATTTGGCGGAAATTTTGGATAAACATCAAGAAAAACTTAAATCAGATTTGTGGATAATTTGCGATGGTCCCGTGCATCAATCGGGCAGAAAGCAAGTGGTTTTTGGCGTTCGTGGCGATGTGAATATGGAGATAAAAGTTTTCGCCTCAAAACGTCCTCTGCATAGCGGACACTACGGCAATTGGGCTCCTAATCCTGGAATGTTATTATCAAAATTATTAGCTTCGATGAAGGATGATAATGGTCGAGTTTTGATAAAAGGTTTCTACGATGATGTTACGCCCCTGACGGAATCAGAAAAAACCGCCTTGAAAAATATTCCGCCCGTGGAAGACCAAATGCGAGAAGAATTGGGCTTCGTTCGGGCAGAAGGCGGAGGGAAATCTTTGGCAGAATTAATCAGCGAACCGTCCTTGAATGTGAGTGGTTTGTTGAGTGCAAACGTGGGCAAAATGGCAGCCAATGTAATTCCGACTTCCGCCACGGCAGCTTTGGATTTACGTTTAGTTTTGGGTAATGATGCTCAGCGACAAGTGCAAAAAGTGATTGAGCATATTCGTTCACAAGGATTCTATGTATCTCAAAATGAGAGCATTACCGATGAAGAGCGTTTGAAATATCCGTTCATAGCAAGAGTAATTGCGAAGGAAGGTTACAACGCCCAACGCACCCGCATGGATTTACCGATTGCTCAAAATGTGATAAAAGCGGTGCAATCAACGATGAAGGAAAAGATTGTGTTAATGCCAAGTATGGGTGGAAGTTTACCGCTTTATGTATTCGATAAAATTCTTAAAACATCAACCATCACCGTCCCAATTGCCAATCACGACAATAATCAACACGCTGAAAATGAGAACATTAGAATAAAAAATCTCTGGGACGGCATCGAAACCTATGTGGCTTTGATGATGATGGAGTAAAAAGATATGGCACGCAGATAACGCAGATGCTTCGCAACGCAGATTTTCGCAGATTAAAAAAAATGATTAATTTTATACAATAAACTTTCAAAAAAATTTATAAAATCTGCGTAAATCTGCACTGCCACAGGCATCTGCGTCATCTGAGTTCCAATATAACCCCAAATTATGACAAACAAACATCTAACCGACAACATCGACTGGAAAACAGTTCTGGACTTTAAAAACCTATCTCAAATCATCTTAGGCACATCTTTGGCGACCTTGGCAATGAAAGGTTTCATGCTCCCCAATAATTTTATGGATGGGGGCGTTACGGGTATTTCCATCTTACTGCACGAAACTTTTAAAATCAATATTGGGTTCGTTTTTGTTATTTTCAATGCCGCATTTATTTACATGGGCTATAAAAAAATTGGCAAAACCTTCGCCATTCAAACCATTCTCACGGTGTTGTTATTCTCGCTGGGATTAATCTTTGTTCACATTGCCCCCATCACTACCGACAAATTATTGATTGCCATTTTTGGCGGAATTCTTATTGGAATTGGTGGTGGATTAGTCATTAGAGGCGGAGCCGTTTTGGATGGTTTTGAAGTAATTGCTGTTTTCACACAACGCAAAACTGGGCTTTCAAACAGCGAAATTACGACCATTTTCAACACAATTATTTTTGGCATTGCTGCTTTTCAATTTGGCATTGAAACCGCCATGTATTCCATCATTACTTACTTCACAGCCGCTCGTGCCACTGATTATGTGGTGGATGGAATTGAAGAATTTACTGCCGTCAATATCATCTCTTCAAAACCCGAAGAAGTTAAAAGTTTCTTGGTGAATGAATTAGGAAAAGGCATCACCGTTTATAAAGGTGAAAAAGGATATTTACCTAATAGTTATGAGGTTAAAACCGATGCAGACATTATCGTTACGATTGTTACTCGACTGGAAATCAAGAAGATACACGATGCTGTGATAAATATTGACCCTACGGCTTTTGTGTATGTCCACATCATCAAAGAAGCAACGGGCGGAATTTTGAAGGAAAAGTCTCACAAAAAATAGACACATAATTAATCAAACACTATTAAAATGAGTAACATAGATTTCGGAAATATTGCAATGGCAGTGGGGATTACAGCGGGTGTAATTCGGATAGTTACACGGTTTTTGGATACTGAAATAGTTATGCCAGAGTTCTATAAAATCGCCAAATTTTTCTGGTTGTGGATGCTAATTTTATTGGTTACGGCTGAATCTTTTGGGGTAGAATTTTTTACCGACAATTATCTTGAAATACTTTCCATCATAGTCTTATATCTTCTCTATAAATCCAAAGAAAAATCTTCTAATATTAGATCCGTTTTAGTTGCCGTTTTGCCGTTTATTTTTACAATTTTTTTAATTAACTTCTTTGAATTTTTAACGCCAAAATTCTACGAAAAGAATGATGATTATTTCAAAAATTTCCGAGGTTTTGCTGTAATGTGGCTTTTT
>JAYUIP010000702.1:0-4785 GCA_043765945.1 Arcicella sp. | reverse complement strand
CATCAATAATATTGGCTTGGGTTGCTCCCGAAATCTGTGTCCACGTACCAACTCCCGCTCCTGCACTATTTCCTGCAAGCGTGGTTGAAGTATTACATACATTTTGCGTACTTCCAGCCGAAGCCGTTGGAAGCACCGAATTAACGGTTATTTTTAACGTATCTCTTGAAGAACAAACCCCCGTTGAATCTGTTAAAGTCCACACCAAAGCATAAGACCCCGCCACCAAATTAGTCGCTTGGGCATTGTTTTGAGTATTATTTGAATTAAATCCAACTGTTGGAGATCCCGAGGGTTTTGTAACGACTGTCCAAGCACCTGTAACCTTATTGCCAACTGGTGCGGTTGCTCCCAGAGTTGCTGTGGTTTGGCCTGCTGGTAAACAAATATCCACTCCCGCATTTGCCTCTTCCGTTCCAGATTGTGAGGAAGTTGTCACAACCACTATATCCTGAGAATTGACACAACCAACTCCACCCGTTTGTCCAGGACTTGTAACCTCCCATTGCAGATTGTATGAAGTATTTGGCAATAAATTCCGAAGTTTTGCTTTCGGATCATTAACATTTGAAAACGTCGGAACTCCTCCCGTTGGTGATTGACTTGATACTGTCCAAGTACCTAATTGATTGATAGAAACAGGCGTTGCATTTAGCTGTACCCCCGCACCATAACAAATATTTAATTGGTCGGCACCCGCATTAGAAACGGGCGTTTGACGTGCTGTCACCATAACAGTAGAACTTTTAACAGGACAGTTTGAACCGCCATTAATTGTCCATCTAAAAACATAATCTCCTGCTGTCAAACCACTTACATTTGATGTAGCTAAAAATGGATTATTAAAAACGGCTATATTAGGACCCGAAACTTGTGTCCATCGCCCAGTGCCGATAGTCGGAATGTTTCCCACAATATTAGTGGAGGTTGCCCCACAAGCCAAATTTTGGGCAGTTCCCGCATTGGATGCAGTTGGTGTTCTTGAAACCGTTATTTTAATATCATCCGTTGCTGTTTGACAGGTTGAACCTGCGGGTGAACTTTTGATAAAACGAATAATATAATCCCCTGTAACTGTCAATCCACTAATCACTTGCGGACTATTTGACGCATTTGCTGGGGATACCATTACACCCGTAGGACCTGAAATTATTTGATATTGCGTAGAAATTCCTCCTGATTGTGTATAATTTATGGTGGCAGTCGTCAAATCGCAAGCCAAAATCTGGTCAGCACCCACATTGATTGAAGGCGTTGTTTGATTATAAACCTGCACCATATTGGATGTTGAACAACCCGTTGTAGCATTTGAAATGGTATATCTAAATTGATAATAAGCCCCCGATAATAAACCAGTTACAGAAGTTGTTGCAGAAGTTGGCGATTGAATAACGGGTGAACCTCCACCATTCGTTACGAATGTCCATTGAACTGTCTCACCCGTAAATGAAGGAAGTGTTCCGTTTAAAACCACCGAAGTACGACCATCACAAAAGGAAATATCAGACATTAGTGCCACTATCGTAATTGATTGCGAAGGAGCGGGAATAATAATCGTTACTTCATCCGAACCATTAGCACATGGTCCAGCAGCAGTTAATCTGAAAACGTATGTTCCTTGTTTTAAATTACAAACCTGTGGATTAGCAATGTTGGCATTATTGAATACTCCGATGGTTGGTCCACTCACTTGCGACCAAGTTGTGGTTTGTCCGCCCGTTCCATTTCCCTCAAAAGTTCCCGAAAGATTAGCACAAGTTGAAACCGAATAACAAGCAACATTAGAAGCGATATTTTGGTCGGGACCAGCATTTACAATAAGCACACCACCACGATTAGTGATAACGACATCATCAAAAGATGAACAACCGTTTGGATTTGTAATGGTGTATCTTAACGTTGTAGAACCCGCACTTGTCGTTGAAAGCGTTATGTTTGGGTTCGCTATGTTAGTTGCCGACAAAGAAACTCCTGCATTATTTCCACCAATAATTTGCCATAAAACGGTCTCTCCTGCGTTTGATGAAGTGTTTCCAGTTACTGGATAAACACCAGGACAATACGTTGCATCCGCCCCTGCATTAGCAACTGAAATGGGATTGACCGTGATTCTCACTTCATCAAAAACTGGTTCATCATCCTCACAAAGAGCCGTTAATCGGAAAGTATAAACTTGATTTGGAGATGCTCCAAGAATACTTGGATTTGGTATTGTGGGATTTGAAATAATCACAGAGGGTCCACCAACCTGTGTCCAAGTTGTTGGAGGAGTATATCCCGCCACTGCCGAAGAAACAGATCCCGCTAATTGAATGGTTTGATTAGCACAATAAGACACATCAATGCTGGCATTAACCGTGCAGTTTTGAGCCTTCGTTTCAGAAGCGATTATCAGCAAGAAAAAAACAGATAAAATTGCAAAAAACCTTTTAAAAGTGATTGCAAAAGATTGACGACAGCAAACAAAAGTTGCTATTAAGCGAGAAAGAACTTGAATCATGGCGGTGATTTTCAGTATTATATTAGATTTATGAGTATGGAATAATTACTTTCCATACTCTGTGCCTGCCAAAACCATGCCATTAACTTAAAAATTAAGAGATAAAACGTTTTTTTAGTTGAATAATTAAAATTGAGTACAAATAAAAAAGACAATCTCGTAGGTGATTGTCTTGATTTTGATTACTTTAAGGATTAATTTTCAATTTCAGAGCAGAAAAAGGTTTGTTGATATTTCACCTCTTTATACTCAAATTATAATCATAACAAATGCTTAAACACACGAATTTTATGAAACATATTTTTCATAAAATTCAAAATTTTCATTATCAAAACACACAAAAATCACATCTTTGAGCATTTCATTTTCTTCTAAAAAGTTCTGTACAGTTTTCACAGCAATTTCAGCGGCTAATTGTTTTGGGTAACCATAAATTCCTGTACTAATATTCGGAAAAGCAATGATTTTAACGTCGTTTTCAATGGCTAATTTGAGCGAATTTGTATAGCAATCTGCCAATAGTTGAGGCTCATTTTTCATCCCACCATTCCACACTGGACCGACAGTATGAATTACAAATTTTGCGGGTAATTTACCTGCAGTAGTAATAACTGCCTGACCAGTTTCGCAACCACCCTGACGATTTCGGATTTTGATACAATCCTCCAAAATCTCCTTTCCTCCTACTCGATGAATTGCCCCATCAACGCCTCCGCCGCCCAACAATGAACTATTGGCAGCATTTACGATGGCATCTGCTTGGATTTTGGTGATGTCGGTTTGGAGTAGTTTTATTTTTGGGTTCATCTTTTGTAAAAATTTCTATCTAATTTCTTAACCATCAGCCATTCACATTCCCCTTAACCCCCTCAAAATCAATCTCCTCCAAAATTACCCCATTCTCAAAAACCGTCCGCAAAACATCCTCTCCGTCCTCACGCAAGGCTTTTGTAAAATATTTACCATCCTCTTTCACCAACTTCATACGTCCTCTTTTGCTCTTTTTATCATGGTCAGTAATGGGGTCTTTATATACGTCTCGGTCTTCGCCGTTGATGGTGGCATAACTACACTTGAAGGCAAATTTTTGGGTGTCTCTGTGTACTTTTTGTAATAATGCTCCACCCATGCCAAAACCAACGTTATCAGCACTCCAACCGTGTTTTTTTAGGTGTTCCAAAATCTCACCAATACTTTCATAATTCACGCCATCACCTTGTATAATTCTAATTTTTGGGTTCAAGACTTTATAGCCTTTCTCATTAATAGTAAAGCCAATTTTCTCACCCAAAATCTCCGTACATTTCAAGACGACATCCTTCGGTTCGCCACTGTCTGGACGGACTACCAGCGTCCCATTTCTACCCAAAATCTCTGCTTTCAAAACCTCTCCCCAAAGGTGTTCGCAAGCATTATAAATATCGTAACTATCACTCACCACCGCCACCAAACCTTCTGGATATTG
Source organism: Arcicella sp. (assembly GCA_043765945.1). GTDB lineage: Bacteria > Bacteroidota > Bacteroidia > Cytophagales > Spirosomataceae > Arcicella. Next base: position 820 of record JAYUIP010000702.1, on the reverse strand, counting down.
GGTTAGCATATTTCGGTAGGCATCTACTTCATTTTCTCTACCCCAACTCGTAATCGTACTGTGTTCAGCGGCAGGAATACTGAACCCAAACATCTCGTCAGTGTTGTAATATTCTTGGATAAAAGTCAAAGCCGCAACCGTGTCAGTTCCCATAAAATTAACCAAATGAGCCGCCCCTCCAATGCCAGCACTTTCAACGCTACTTACGCCCCGAAATCCAAAATCATGGAGTTTGAAATCTATCGTTGTTGGGTCACCAGTTTCTTTTAAGTATTTAGTAATCAAAACCTTAACTTCTCTACTAATCGTGGCAACGGTACAAGGATACCATAATTGCAACAACACCGTTTCCAAGAAATTGGTCAACCAAAAACACTTTGGGTCGGTATTTTCTATGGTTAGCATCACGTTGTGCGTAGGGATAACTATACCCTCTGGAACTGCTTTTATTCGTATGGGAAGATGCCCATTATGGGTATGTAAAATGTATTCCCAACCTTCTTTATTGAACAGTTTTTCGTTACCAAAATGGGTAGCATATATCTTAGCGGCACGGTCAATTTTGGCTTGACTAACCACTATTCCTGCCAAATATTCTTTTAATAAATACTGTAACCCAAAGAAAGTTACACCCTCAAATTCGCCTCCACGACTTTCAAAATAACTGTAAATTTGACTCGTCCCCGATGGATATTGTTTGTAATGACTGAGTTTGTAGCTATCGGTCAAAAGCATGATGTTCGGTTGCATTTTTTTAATGTTTAAACCCCCACGTCCAGTACTTATTCCAAGCATTAGACGTGGGGTTAAATATTGTTGT
>JAYUIP010000701.1:0-4796 GCA_043765945.1 Arcicella sp. | reverse complement strand
AGTTAGACAGAATCAGAGTTAAATTTTTACCTTTGGTTAATATTTGCAAAGAATACGGCACTGCGATGCGTATTGGCACAAATCACGGTTCTTTGAGTGACAGAATTCTAAGTCGTTATGGAGATACGCCACTCGGTATGGTAGAATCTGCCTTAGAATTTTTACGAATTTGCGAAGATGAAAATTATTACAACATAGTTCTTTCTATGAAAGCCTCCAACACCCAAGTCATGGTGGAGGCGTACCGTTTATTGTGTAAAAAATTGAATGAAGAAGGATTGAAAGCATATCCTTTGCACTTGGGAGTAACCGAAGCGGGTGAGGGCGAAGACGGTAGAATAAAATCAGCGGTTGGCATTGGAACATTGTTAGAAGACGGTTTAGGAGATACGGTTAGAGTAAGTTTAACTGAAGACCCAGAATTTGAAGCACCTGTTGCAAGGGCTTTGATTGATAGATATACCAATAGAAAGGAAGAATCTAAGTACATTTCGATGCGACCGTCGCTTCGGTTCGATTTTCGTTATTCGATTATGGGAAACCGTACATCGAATAACGAACAACAAACATCGAAAACAGATTCTCCAATTAATCCTTTCCAATATCATCGAAGAACAACCCATGAAGTTGCAAATTTTGGTGGACATAATGTCCCGAGAGTAATTGCTGATTATTCTCAAATTGAAGTTGCAGAACACGAAGATTTAAAGCCAATTGGTCATTATTATATTCCTTTGCCCGACAAATGGACGATGAATGATTTGGGAGCGGATTATATTTACACGGGTAAAAATCCAGCCAAATATATGCTTCCGATGGGTCTGAAAGAGATTTTAGATTTTGATGTTTGGGATAAAGCGGATGATAAAATCAATAAATATCCATTGTTAAATGTTGAACAACTTACACAAAGAACGTTGAGACATATTACATTAAACTTTGTAAAATTAACATTGAATGATTTGAATGAAGATTTGATAAAGGTTTTAAAATTTGACAAGACAATCGTAATATTTGTTGAAACGGATAATGCTCATGCCATGCCAGAAATGAGACGATTATTTTTTGAACTCCTTGATAATCAAATCACTACACCTGTCGTTATTGTTAGAAAATATCAATTATTACCACAATCAGATTTCCAATTATTTTCAGCTACTGATTGCGGAGGACTATTAATTGATGGTTTTGGCGATGGAATTTTGTTGAAATTACCCGATTTAGATAAAAAGTCTGAACTTTTAAACATATCAAAAAGTTACAATTCAACAGCCTTCGGAATCTTACAAGCTGCCCGAACACGCATGAGTAAGACCGAATATATATCGTGTCCATCGTGTGGAAGAACCCTTTTTGATTTGCAAGAAACTACTGCCCTAATTCGCAAAAGAACTGAACATTTGAAGGGTGTAAAGATTGGAATAATGGGTTGCATCGTGAATGGACCAGGTGAAATGGCAGATGCAGATTATGGATATGTAGGTGTTGGAAAAGATAAAATTGCCTTATACCGAGGTCAAGAAGTAATTAAAAAATCAGTACATTCAGATAATGCCGTTGATGAACTGATTGATTTGATTAAGGAAGATGGGATATGGTTTGAGTCAGTAAACTGATTCTCCAGAATCAGACACTTTTATTAACCCTTGAATCTGGAGATTCGAGATACACAATATGTCAAAGTTAAAAGAACAATTCAAATTAGGTGAGGCATTCAGTTATTTTTTCAGAATTTTTGGAAAAGCTGACTCTTCAAAGCCCACAAATTTTAATATTAAAACGATGCACGTAATCAATAAAATATCAATTTTGATGTTTTTGATGTGTGTCTGCGTAATGATTTATCGAGCATTTTTTAGGTAAAATGAATATCGAAGAATTCAGAGAATATTGTATTGCCAAAAAAGGTGTTACCGAAGGATTACCTTTTGGACCAGACACCTTAGTTTATAAAGTGATGGGTAAAATGTTCGCTATTATTCCCTTAGAAGCGGAGACTTTTAAAGTAAGTTTGAAATGTAATCCAGCAAAAGCTATTGAACTACGGGATGAATTTGATTACATTGTTGGAGCGTTTCACCTTAATAAAACGCATTGGAATGCTATTAATGGCGAGTTGAGTTCAACAAAACAATTGAAAGAATTAACCGACCATTCTTACGATTTGGTGGTCTCTGGTTTCCCAAAGAAATTGAAAACCGAATTCGATAACTTTGACGAATGATTGACAACTTATTAACTTAAAAATTACCAACTTACATGGAGTGGTTACTTTTACTTTTTTTCATGCCATTTTTTTTAACCTTGATGTTTTTCAACTGGTTAGAAGATAAATTTTACAGTTTCCGAGACCTCGAAAAATTAGGTGATGGAGAAGTTATGTTGTCTGAAAAAAGGTATTTAGAAGCACAGATTTTCTTTTCTGAAAAGTTGAAATTGTTTCCTAAATCCCCCAAAGCTTATTATTTTCGAGGTAAATCAAACCTATTATTAGAGAACTATTATTCAGCCCTTTATGATATTGAACAATCTATTTCATTTGATAATACAGTTGCAGACTGTTTCATGATAAAAGGAAAAATTCTTTATAAATTAGAAGAATTCGATAAGGCATTTTTAGAATTTGATAAAGCTGATTGGTTCTACAGAAGTGGAAATGCAGAAACTTTGAGGTGGCGAGGAATGGCGAGATATTTAATTGGTCAAGTTGAAAATGCGATTATTGATTTTAAACGAGCCGTTGAATTGGGGGATGAGGACGCTGATTATATTCTCAAAACAAAATTTGATTCCATCCAAAAATAAAAAATGCAAATCTTACTGAGATTTGCATTTTTTATTAGAAGTTGATATTAAAATTATTTCCCCTTTCCCGCCCATTGTGTAGCAATTACGAGAGCTGATTTGTCTGAAGTACTTGACTTTACCCAATTACTGAGAAAAGTGTAAGAGGATTTATCCGTCTTTGCATCAATCAATTTGTTTAATGTTGCCATTGCTTTTGCGGGTTGTTTTTCCCTAAAATAGGCTTTGCTTTCTTCTCTCCAAATTCTTCCATCAATTGACTTATTATCAACCCCTAATTTTGCTAAATTCGCCCGAACGGAGCTGATTTTTGCAGAAGAATATTTCATTCCTCTACTACTATACAACGAATACATAATAATGTTTTCAGCTGTTTGATTTACTGACTTTTTGTCATTCTTTGCATAAAAATTAGGCAAATTGGTCATTAAATATTTGAATATTTCGTTTTCATCATCAATGACAACTTTCTGTAAAAGTAAAAAACTTGTATTATTTCCGTATTGCGATTTAGGAATTTTTTTTGCGTAGGCATTCATAGCCGAAATATTATCAACTGTGTCACGCATAACTCTGGAAATCAAACCATATTCAATCAAAAAATTTGTCTCACGATTTCCACCCCTAAAACTTGCTTTATAGGCAGATGTTCTTTGAGCTGAATTCAGGGCTTTTGTTCCAGCGTCAATTAAAACATTGGCTGAGTTATTATTCTCCCCCAAAATATTAACGTGCATCAATTTCACATCCTTATCAAAAAATAGGAGGGTAGGGGTTGATAAAATGTATAAGCCTTGCTTATTTAAAAATGCTGCACCTTCGGGAGTTGTGATGTCTAATTTATAGGATATAAAGTTTTGATTATAATAATTTCCAACTTGGGGTAATTCAAAAGTAGGCTTGAAGGCGATACATACATGACAACTGGGAGCATAAACTTCTAAAAAAACTGGCTTATTTTGAGCCTTAGCTAAATCAAAAACGGTTTTGAGATTTCCTGTTTGCAAAAAAGCCGTTCCTTTTTGAGCAAATGAAATCTGAATAATAAGTAAACATAGAATAGTGATAAGATATTTTCTCATGGGATTATTATTTGTTTGTAATTTAAACTCCAAAAATATGCCAATTTCTTTAATAGAAATTGGCATTAACAATGTTTAACAAACTTTATTGACCGTTTTCGGCAGCTTTGATTTCTTCTCTTAAATCTTTGGTCATCGTTTTGCAAAGTGTTTCAATCAATTGACCGGTTTTGTGATCGCCCGTCGCTCGTTCTAAAGTATCACCAATACTTCCGATTACCTCAATATAAAATCTCTTCATGTCAAAAACCTCCATGTCTTTTGTCCAAAGGGGCAATGCCATCAAGCCTTTATTATAATTATCCCAAACGCCAATAAATATAGACTTCGTTTCCTCAATTCCTTCATTTGGGTTTTCAGTTGCCGACCATGATATTTGTTCTGGAATATTATCGTTGTCTAATAAAATTTTAAAATTAATTTCTGAATGTTTCATAAATGTTTTGTACAATAATGGAAAATTACTCCGTTTTCAATCAACAAAAATAATTGATTATTTCCCAAAAATCCCTTTCCATTATTAAAAGATAAAACTATCTTTGCACCCCGATTTAATTTTTGACCAATCCTCTTGTTTTTATGACTTACCAAGAAACCATAGATTATCTTTATCAACAACTCCCTGTTTTTCATAGAATTGGTAATAAGGCATATAAGGCAGATTTAGATAATACCATAAAACTTTGCGAACATCTTGGTAATCCACATACAAAATTCAAATCTGTACACATTGCTGGAACGAATGGGAAAGGAAGTTCATCACACTATTTGGCTTCTATTTTACAAAGTTCGGGTTACAAGACTGGACTATATACTTCTCCGCACTTAAAGTCTTTTAATGAAAGAATACGAATTAACGGCAACCCAATTCCTGAAGACGAAGTTATTAATTTTGTTGAGAGAAATAAA
>JAYUIP010000700.1:0-1622 GCA_043765945.1 Arcicella sp. | reverse complement strand
TCATTACGGCAGTTTCGGCAGAATCAAACATTCCGTCCACAATTACCTTGAAAATTTCCGTTTTTTGTTCTTGTGGAATGTCTGGATTTAACCATTTAATGATTGCAGTTATAAAAGCAGCTACAAAAAATAAAACCCACATCGCTGAAAGCGGGCTTTGGTTTTTGAAAGAAATGAAGTCTATGAATTTTTTGGAGAAGTTATTCATTTGTGGTTTTTTGTGGATGTCTTTTTTAAAGTTTTAAGATTAAAGATACACTTCTTTCCTATCGCCTCCTGATACAACTACTACAACTAATATATCATCTTCAATTTCGTAAATTACTCTAAAATCTCCAATTCTAATTCTATCATTTATTTCAAGGGTTAATTGCACATTTTTATTATTTGAATCTACTGTGATATACTAATTACTTACTAAATTTATGCCATTATTTCTTACAATACTACCTAAGCTGTGAAAAAAACTTCTTTAATAATCATTGCCCCTTTGATTTTACTTTCCTTCATTACCCAACAAAAAGTAAAACTAAAATCCTCAAAAACCAGCCAAATCTGTGAATATGAACAGAAAATGCGTGAACAAGGCTTAGTGAACATTCAAGAAATTGATGCTGATATTTTGGTAGAGCTGAAATATTCAACTACGGATAATTTCGTGGGGAAAGATGTATATGGCTGTATTTCAAACTGTTATCTCCAAAAACGTCCTGCCCAAATGCTTGCTAAGGCTAATGATTTACTTCAACAAAAAAACGCTACTTATCGTCTTTTGGTGTACGACGGTGGGCGACCTTTGAGTATTCAAAAAATCCTTTGGAATTCCCTTACGCAATACGCTCCCAAACAACGGGCAACTTATGTAGCAAATCCTACCGAAGGTTCTATTCATAACTACGGAAGTGCCGTTGATTTAACGATTGCCACATCAGACGGAACACCTTTGGACATGGGTACGAAATATGATTTTTTTGGAGAATTAGCTTACCCCAAAAAGGAAAGCTATTTTCTGAAAATTGGGAAACTTACGAAAATACAAGTAGCTAATCGTCAATTACTTAGGAGCGTAATGAAGGCAGCGGGATATACGCCGATTGAATATGAATGGTGGCATTTCAATGCGATGTCTCGAAAAACGGCAAAGGCAACTTATCGAATAATTCAGTGATAGTTGTTCGATTTTATGATAAAAGTGTTCGGAAACGGACACTTTTTGTTTTAATAATTTTGATAATATATTGATAATCAATTAGTTAAATAGATTGGTATTGTGTTTGACATAAAGGTATTAATTCTCAATGGTCAATTTTCAATTTTCAAGTATTCTAAGAGGTCAGAAGGTAATATTCTTCTACTTAAACATTGAAAATTCTTTTTATTTATTATTTCCATTTATCCATGAGAGACAGCCGTTTATCCCAAACTTTTTTAAATAAAAAATTATCATTCGTAACATTGAACTATCAAATCACAAACGCCATGAATCGTTTTCCTTTATTACTCTTATTAATCACCTGTTTGACTTTCCAATCGAAAGCTCAAAATGCCGTTCAAGCCAGTGGTAACGAAACCAAAATTAGTTTGCAAGAAGCGGTGAGCATTGCACAGAAAAATAATATTTC